>JANNCG010001110.1:0-2867 GCA_031386385.1 Myxococcales bacterium | reverse complement strand
CGAACAGCAACGAATTCAAACGAGAGCTGAGCAAGATAGCGGAGAGATTTTCACTTGAGGTCATCAAGCTCATTCAAAAAATGTCCGTGTCGCAGCTCGCGGCCATTTCAAGCGGCAAAGCGGTCGCTCGGGTGACGGTTGAGACCCCTGCCGCGCGTGCAACGAAAGAGACTCCCGGACCCAAAGCTAAAGGCAAAAGCAAATCGAATGCTAAGACCAACGCCAAGAGTTCTAAGTCGGTCGCCTCGATGGTGGGCACAAAGTCAGGCACGGTTGGCACGGTCAAATCGCGCGATCGTCGACCGCGAAGCTACATGGTAGGGCTGCGGCGAAAGATTCTGAGTGCGCTGAGCGAAGACGGTGGTTGGATGTCAGCGTCAGCGATTACGGCAATTGTCGGTGACTCGGATTTGGCGTTTCCACTGAAAGAGCTACGAGACAAGGCGCTGACAGAGATGGATGGTGAGCGATCAAAGGCTCGCTATCGGATTAGCGAGACGGGTCGCGCCGAGCTGGCGTCGCTGAACGGTTGAGCACGAGGCGGTTGCTGCGCGCAGAGCTCTGAGCGCTGCCGCGAATTTGCGTCGCGTGCGCGAGTTATGCCAAAGCATGAAGCATCGCTATGGTGCGCAATGTTTGGTTCATCTCTGCTGCTCTCTTGATGTCATCCACGGTTGTGCACGGACAAGCGATCCGCGTCGGCGCTCGGCGACACGCTGCGGCGCCTACAAGCACGGCACCTGCTCCGGTCGGAATGACTGCGATTTCAGTGACAAATCTGTACGGTGCGACGGTTGTTTCGGCGGTCAACGCGCTCTCGTTGCTCACGGGCGAGGCGGCCAATTCAGCGACCATTGCGACGGTGTCTGAGCCGTTGGCTTCAAGCCCTCGAGCCAGCTCGCGTCGGCGTATTGCGCAGGCTCCGGTGGTGCCTCCGTGTGTAGGTCCGTCGGTTGAGATCACGCGGTTGCATGGGACGGCCGCGTATCGAGGGCCGCTTGTGGATTGTCGGGGGCGGTTGATGTTTGGCGCGATCACGTCTATGGCAACGATCGCTTCTCCCAATGCAGCGAACGAGCGTTGGACTGCGGATACGGCTCCAGTGGCCAGCGCGCTTCGCAGAGTGATGACCAGTCTGCGATGGAACGTCGCTGAGCCTGCAGCGGTTGCCCGTGCGACGGCCGTGTGTCCCCAGGGACACGAAGAGTTCACTCCAATCACCACCACCGCGGCGCAGCCTGTGGCGCCTTCGGCTCCACGATCGGCGAGACGCCTGCGAATTAGGCCGCGAATTCACTGTCGTCGCATTGATGTTGCGCGTGATGTTCACACGCACGATCCGTTGATTGAGGTCGAGGGTCGAGTCCGGGTGATCCATCCTCGGTTGCTTGAGGTGCTCAGCCGAGTGACGGCACGCTGGCCTGGGCGTCGTGTTGAGATTGTGAGTGGCTATAGACCCTCAACGAACCCGCACGCAGGGACGCGGCATGCACACGGGCGTGCGTTAGATTTTCGAGTGGTGGGTGTGGCTCGAGAGGCTCTGCGGGACTTTTTGCGCTCCATTGCGCTGCTGGGGGTCGGATACTATCCGCACAGCGTGTTCGTTCATGTGGACATTCGTGATGCGAGTGAGGGAAGCGCGAGATGGACGGATTATTCAGAGCCCGGTGAGCGTCCGCGGTATGGGCAGTGGCCGCCACGTGATCGAGATGTGGCCCGCGAGGTTGATCACATTACGCGATCGGTGAATGAGGCGCTCGAAGACGCTGAGCAGAACGAAAATTCTGCTGGTGAAAATGCGAATGTTCCAAGTGCGGGAGTTGCAAACCCGACAGAAGCGGGTACAGTGACTGAAGCGGTTCCCTCTGCGGGGCCCGGCAGTCGCTGACATTCATGAACCCCTTACGTTTTGAATAGGAACTCTCACCCTCTGGATGGTGTGCAGGCCCGGAAATTTCACCGGGAAGCTAAAAGTTCGGAGTACCGAAGTTCCGCCCTGACTACGTGTCAGGGGTTCTAACGAGTCAGTGGCACCGGCCGGACGTGGTAACGGAATCGTGAAGGGTGCTGAAGCAATTCAGCACTCTTCGATCTTTCTCCCGTCCATTAATGGAATAGGTCTGTATCCCATCTGGGTTGAACTCATCCCCATGTGTGAGGTAAACGCGCAGGGGAATTTAAGTCCAAGAGGAGCGCGAACAGACCATGTATAGCAAGGCGATCAACGAACTGGTGCAGAAAGAAAGCGAGTTCGTCGATCAGGTGATGACCGAAGTCGGCAAAGTCGTCGTCGGCCAGACCGTGATGATCGAGCGACTGTTGATAGGGTTGTTGACCGGCGGACACGTGCTCTTAGAGGGCGTCCCGGGCTTGGCCAAGACGCTCACGGTGCGAACGCTCTGCGACGTGATGCAAGCACAGTTCAGTCGTGTGCAGTTTACGCCGGACCTTTTGCCCGCCGACGTCATCGGGACGGTGATCTATCGGCCCCAAGAGGGGACGTTTGTTCCGAAAAAGGGTCCCGTGTTTGCCAACCTCGTCCTCGCGGATGAGATTAACCGAGCCCCCGCAAAGGTACAATCCGCGCTGCTAGAGGCGATGCAAGAGCGCCAAGTGACAATCGGCGATACCACCTATCCGCTGCCTGATCCCTTCATCGTGATGGCAACACAAAATCCGATCGAGCAAGAGGGCACTTACCCGCTCCCAGAAGCGCAGGTCGACCGCTTTATGCTCAACGTGAAGATTGGCTATCCGACACGCGAAGAAGAGCGATTGATCATGGACCGCCAGACAAGTGGGTCTCGGGTGACGGTCAACAAGGTGATCTCGCCAGAGCAGTTGATCGCTGCGCGCGATGTGATTCC
>JANNCG010001096.1:0-3725 GCA_031386385.1 Myxococcales bacterium | reverse complement strand
GTGCGAGATGCACGTGCGGTACTACAACGTTCAGTCGATCAATCGTACTTCACCTGCGAATAGCCCCGAGCGACTCTGTTTCAAACTCTCGCCTTCGCTGCAAGCACACAGCATCTCCCACAAACCCTGAGGAATGCCAATGACGATGGGGCCCTGAGCGCTTCGCGAAGGCACATGCGCGGAGGTCTTGTCCTTCGCGAAGGCACATGCGCGGATGCTTGTCCTCAGCGCCCCTCGAAAATCTCCCCTTACTTCTGGCGGGCTGAACACAGCGTGTACTCTTAAGCGCGGCTAATCGCGAAGAGCATCATCGCGAGCCCGCCAAACACCGCGCACAACGCGATGGCGAGTGGGCGTCTCTGTGGGCGGTCTTCATCGTCCCAGCCATGCCGCAGCGCACTAAACAGTCCCCACATCCAAGTGACCAGCGCGACGCCCATCACCACGATCCACGCGGGGTCGGGGGCGTGATCTTGCTGTAGCAACGCGAGATGCTCTTCACGCAAACGGTTGCGATCTTTCGCGCGATCTTCTGGCGGTGGAGGCAGCTCAGCCATCAACGCAGCGATGTGACGATTGGCTCGTTCGAGTCGCAATTTTTCAGGGATAATCAACCAACGTGTGGCCAGTGCGCTCGCGCGAATAGCACGCCAAGCGCTCAACGCTTGCTCGTTGCGTCCCTGCGCTTCGGCCTCACTTGCTACCCGCTCAAGTGTGTCGTACGCCGCCGAGCACCACGGAGAGCCCGGGAGGTACCAGTGTGCAGCGCGGCGCAATCGACGGATGCCCTCACTGGTGTCTCCGCGCGTGACTGCGGCTTGGCCTTCGTGAAGCTCGCGGCGTGATTCAACAAGAACCCTCGTTGAGGCGATGGCCAATAGGAGTGAGATGCCTCCGGCGATGGTAGCTGCGCGTTTTTGGCGGTCGTTCACGTGAGGTCTCGTCGACGAAAAAACCAGGCCGCTGCGCAGAGAAACACCGTTGCATAGAACACCGCATAGCCCGTAAGTTGTGCGGTAAACTGCAACACCGGAGCGCTGCCATAAGCGAAGCTCAAATGTTGTCGCGTCGGAACATACAGATGCAAATTGGGAAACACCTCCGCCACCAGGTGCAACACGCGCAGCATTTCTGCCGGAACCTGCCTGGGTCGCAGCTCAAGCATCGCCCCCGTTGAGCGGCCAATCAAAAACAACCCAAAGCTCATCGCTCCGGTCACAAACGGCGTTGAAAACGACGAGACTACCGTGGCGAGCGCCGCAGTGATGGACACCTCGAGCAGCACAAACAGCAGCGCAAAACACAGGTACACGGTCTCGTTAGGCGCCACCGTATACGTGGCCGCCGCGCTAAACGCGAACAGCGCGAAGGACAACAGGACAACCCCCGTGCCTTCGAGTGCCGCTCGGGCGCTCGCGAAGATTTTAAGCCGCGAACCCACACGGGTCCCGAGCAGCAACGCGAGCCCAACGATCGCTATGAGCGAGACTCTCAGCGTTCGTGAGGCCCTCAATGGAGCGGTAAGTGCTGCAAATCCAGCGCTGTCGCCACCCCGGGCTTCACCGGTGACAAACGCGAGCAGCAAGAGCAACACCGACGCGGTGAGCGCAATAAACACCGCCGCGGTTGCTAAAATCCCCAGATAGCGCCCAAGGACAAACTGCCACCTTGCGACGGGTTTTGCGAGGATCACATAGAGGGTGCGCAGCTCAATCTCTTTGTACAGAAAGCTCGCGCCCAAAAAGATCGCCACGAGATTTGAGAGCCACGAGATGGTGACGATCCCGTGGTCGATCAACACGCGCACTTGCTCTGAGACAGAGATCCAGGCGAGGGAGGTCCCGAAGATCAACGACGCGAGGGCGAGGCCCAAAACGCCAAAGAGAATTCGATCCCGAACCGCCTCACGAAACGCGTTTAGCGCGATTGCGTACGCCCGACCCATCAATAAGCGTAGCAATCACCGTCGTTGAGAACGAGCAGGCGATAGGTGTCTCCGTCGTGACCGCCGCAGTTGCCAGTGAATCGGCCACCGATTGCATACCAACGGTCATTGCAGTTGTTGATCGTAAAGGTCCGCGTGCTGACGTAGCCCGTGCCGGTCAAGCTGCAGAGTCCCATCGCTTGCAAGGGTTCGCCAGTGTGTGAGCAGCCTGAGGCGAGCACACGAAGGCGGTTTGCCGTGGGTGCATCCATGGCCATGTTGCGGTCCATCGACCAAATCCAACCCGTTGTTGTACAAGTGACGCGCTGCCACGCGGGGTTGCCGTTGCAAGCCGCGCCCATGACACAACGACCTGCGGTACAAATTTGACCTGCTCCACAGGCGGTACCACAAGTGCCGCAGTTGGCGACGTCGGTGGCGACCTCAGCTTCGCAGCCATTGCGTGGGTTCATGTCGCAGTTTTCGAATCCACGGTCACATGCGCGAATGACACAAGCCCCGCCGACGCAAGCGGACTGGCTACGAGCGCTCATGCACGGCATTCCGCAGCCGCCGCAGTTGGCGATGTCGGTGCGTTGGTCCACTTCGCAGCCGTCGTTGTTGCGACGATTGCAGTCACCGAAGCCCTCGGTGCAGCCGCCGATACGACAACCAGTGTCCGTACACATTGCCATTGCGTTAGGAAAATTGCAGGCAGAACCACACAGCCGACAGTTGGTCGCGGTGTTGGTTGGGGTCTCGCAGCCGTTGGCCGGGTTGCCGTCACAGTCACCAAAGTTCGCTGCGCAGGTGAGGGCACACGCCCCGAGACGACACGCAGGGACAGCGTTTGCTCGAGCCGCACAGCCAGAGCCACAACGGTTGCAGTTGTCCGGATCGGTCTGCAGATCGACGCAGAAATCACCACAGCGGGTCGTCCCTGGATTGCAGGGGCCGTCTGTGGGGACTCGCACGTCTGCAAGTCCACCCTCGCCCGTAGGCGCATCAACGGGCGTTGTTGGCACATCCATCGTCGCGTCCGTGATCGGATTGGGGTTGTCTGCGACCATCAGGATCGGAGGACTGCACGCGCCAATAGTTAAAGCTGTGAGAAGTATAAAACCAAGACGAGTCTGATTCATGCGCCCTATTGTGCCCAATCTTTCGGCAAGATGCCACTTTCCAATGGTGCTGATTGGGCTGCAAATTTGTGCCATCCTGGTGAAAAACCGACGGGAGGGGTCTATAAAACGGGGGATTGCAGCGAAAGATCAGACTGTTTTTATTTGGAGAGGGAGAGTTTTGAGTGGATGACCGTCGCGGCCACACCGGTGCGGTGAGCGCGGCGGCCTCGGTCGCTCTGATCGCTGGCAGCATTGGGTTTGCTGCCTTCTCGGTCGCTCCAGCAGCGATCACCATCACAGACGATGTCCTCAACCAGCAAGTGATTGACGCTCAAGGCCGCAGCGTCGATAGTTACGAATAACAAGGGTCACAGTTCTCATCGTCTTCGGCCGATCACCAACCCCACCCAGTCCCAAAAGCATCCCTCACAAACCCTGAGTGGCCCAAGCCACGAAGGGACCCTGAGGGCACAGTGTGTGACTCAGTGCACCGAGCAGCCCGAAGGCCCATGCGAGGAGGCTTGTCCTCATCGCATGCCACAGCGTACCGTCCCTCCCCTCTCGGGAGCCCAATGACCACACTCACAGCAGCCGCCAAACTTACCCTGTCGTCCACCGTTCGTGCCCTGCGAGAGCGCCTGCTCACGGACCTGCACAACGAGGCGGATAGGCGCTAC
>JANNCG010001087.1:0-2817 GCA_031386385.1 Myxococcales bacterium | reverse complement strand
GGTGGTGCGCTGGGCGGTTTGGGCGGCGCGCAGCTGTCTCTGTCGCAGCACGAGTTTGTCGCGTACATGAGCGCGGGGCGGGGATTTCTTGCCATCGCAGCGGTTATTTTGGGTGGCTGGCGAGCAGAGAGAGTGGCGCTCGCAGCCGTCGCGATTGGGGCCCTGTGGACACTCGAGACAACACTGGCGGGGAGAGTTCCAATCCCGGCCGCTGCGCTGCAGGCGTTGCCGTTTATCCTTACGCTCGTCGCGGTTGTCGGAGTTGTCGGTCGTGTGCGCGCGCCCAAGGCGCTGGGTCAATAAGCGGGGCTGTTCGAGCCCTACACACTTATCGCGACCTCGTCGGTGGGCCAGTACGTTTCACGCATATATTCCAACGCCTGCGCGCCGTGATCCGCAGCAAAAAACCGTGCGAGCGCGTTGTATCGATGCAGTGCTGACCACGCAGCGAGTCGTCGTGAAGCCTGCTCATCGCAGTGAAACCCGGCACCCGCGAACATCGCACGAAGCGCTGTTTTGTTCGGTCCCGCAACGAAAAATGCTGGCGTGATCAAATCGTACTCGGGGTGACCGATCACCGCGTCGCCGAAATCCAAAATGCCCACAAGCGTCCAACGACCATTGCATTGCTTGAGATACAAGTGCTCGTGGTGTAGGTCTGCATGCAGGAGCGCCCGTCGGGAATCGGGGATCAGCGGCGAGCCGGCTTCAATCAACCCAGCGAGCTGTGCCACCGCGGGCTCCGCAAGGTGGTGCCGACGCTGAAAATTTTCGCACGCGGCCACACGCTCTCGCGCAAATGAGGACCAGTCCACCGTCAGCAACGGCATGTCCTCAATGGAGACTTCGTGCAGCGCCGACAGCGCCTCTCCCGCCTGCGCGGCGATGGCGACGCGATCATCCGGTGTGAGAATAGGAAGCAAATCACGTAGCGATTCTCCCTCGATGCGTTCGGTCACCAAGTACGTCCAATCGTCGATAGCACCGGCACCGAGCAGCGCCGGAGTGCGCACAGGGAGCTTTCGATCCACCCGCTGCAGGGCAGCCTGCTCAATGGCGTGTTCGTGCTGCCAGGGCGGCGGAATGAACTTCACGGCGTACGATTCAGAGAGAAAAATGGCTGACGTGCCACGGGGGCTGCGGGTCACGGTCGTTGTCGCGAGCCGGTGTCGCGCGGCGACGATTTGCAGCGCGTGCTCGTAGGCTTGTTGTTCAACGATGGTGCGATCCCAAGCTTCGGCGTCGGGGACAGCGGGGAGGAGTCGCTCATTCATGGCGGGGCACGCACTCTGTGTCGTGCGAGGCGTTTGTCGAGTCCCTCTTGAATTTCGCATCGCGAAGATATCCCTGTGCACTCGAAGCGCGGGCTGACAATATGTGCGCATGAGCACCATCGAATGTGCATTGGAGACTCCCGCGCTGGTCATTGATCTCGCAGCGTTTGAGCGCAACTTACAGACCATGGCGAAGCTCGCTCAAGCGGCCGGTGTCTCGTTGAGACCGCACGCCAAGACCCACAAGAGCGTCGAGATCGTGCGGATGCAGCTCGACGCAGGAGCGGTCGGGATCTGTTGCGCGAAGCTCGGAGAGGCCGCTGTGTTTGTCGCGGCGGGCGTGCATGGCGTGTTGCTCACCTCTCCCGTGGTGACGCCAACCGCGATCCATCGGTTGCGTTTGCTCAGTGATCGCGCAGAAGAGCTGATGGTCGTCGTCGATCATGTGGAAAACGCCAGAGCGCTCGCCGCCGCGATGGACCCATCTAAGCCCCTCCGCGTGCTTGTCGATGTGGACATCGGGCAAGGGCGCACGGGAGTTAAAACCCACGCCCAAGCGCTCGCCCTCGCTCAAGAAATTACCCGTCATTCGTCGCTCACGTTGGTGGGTGTGCAGGGGTACGCAGGCCACTTGCAGCACGTTGAAGAGGCGAGCTCACGGCGTGCGTTGGTGACTGACGCGATGACACAACTGCGGGGCTTTGTTGAAGCGCTTCGCCGCGCGGGACACCCCATCGCGATCGTGACTGGTGGTGGCACTGGCAGCGTAGAGGCGGACATCGCTGCGGGTGTTCTCACAGAGCTGCAGACGGGGTCCTACGTGTTTATGGACACGCAGTATCGCCTGTGTCAGTGGTCCGAAGAGAAGACTTGGCCGTTTGAACAAGCGCTGTTTGTCCACACGAGCGTGGTGAGCGTGCACAACGAGGGCTGGGTCACCACCGACGCGGGGCTGAAGGCATTTGCGACAGACGGACCACTCCCCGAAGTGTGCGAAGGCATGCCGATCGGCGCGGTGTACGGGTACTTTGGAGACGAGCATGGGATGCTCATGGTCTTTGACGAAGCGTCACGTCCAGCGTTGGGCAGTCGCATCGTGTGCTCAGCGACGCACTGCGACCCCACGGTGAATCTGTATGACGAATACCACGCTGTTCGCGGGGGAAAGCTTGTGCGCAAGATCACCGTGGATGCACGCGGACGGTCGGCGTGAGTTTCAACACAGCAACGCGGCTCGCTCGTGCCTTTTGCGTCGTCGCAGCGAGCTGCGCTGAGGGCAAGCCTCCGCGCAAGTTCCCTCGCGAAGCGCTCAGGGCGCCATCGTCATTGGCATTCCTCAGGGTTTGTGGGAGATGCTGATTGCTTGCAGCGAAGGCGAAAGTTTGAAGCAGAGTCGCTCGGGGCTATTCGCAGGTGAAGTTCGATTGATCGACTGAACGTTGTAGTACCGCACGAGCATCTCGCACGAACCCTGAGGAATGCCAATGACGATGGCGCCCTGAGCGCTTCGCGAGGGAACTTGCGCGGAGGCTTGCCCTCAGCG
>JANNCG010001086.1:0-6107 GCA_031386385.1 Myxococcales bacterium | reverse complement strand
GTGCGTTTCGCGTTCTCTTCGCTGCCGTTGAACAACCACGTTTTGCGGTCGAGCACATACGTTCGAAGCTCGCGTTCGACGGCGTTGTTGGTCATCGCGACACGACCATCGTTGAGAAACAACTCAAGCCGTTGTCGTTGATTGCTCAGGTACGTCAACGCTTGGCCCAGCGGAGTTCTCGGCTCCACTTGCGGTCGCATGTTGTCGACCCACGCCCATAGCTTGCGCAGCAACGGTTTGCTCTGGATCTCACGACGCACCTGTCGTTCTGCGTGGCTTTCTCGGCACGCCTTGGATTCTGCCTCGATCGCAAACAACTGTGTGTAGATCAACAGCGGCTCGATCGCACGTCCGTCAGGTTGCTTCAGCGCGATGACAAGATAGCTGCGCCCATGGGAGTGACACCCAGCGCGTTTTTTCGACACACGTTCGGCGTCGTTGAGCGTCGAACCACCATCGCAGAGAAGTACATCAAGCGTGCAGCCCTTGAGCAAATTCACGAGGTGACTTCCGTCGCCTGTGGGAGCATAGCCGAAGTACGACCACTGGTTATCGCCAAGCAAATTCCAGAGCGTTGCGCGATAGATGCCGCGAGGACGCTTGGGATCTAGAACGGGCATAGAGGTGCCGTCGGCACCCACCACATCGCTAGTGACGCAGCGATGAAAAATGTGTTCTACGATGGGATCGCACAGATCAATGAGCGCGTTGACGTTGGAGGCCAATGTGTTGGCCGCGAGCGGAACACCCATCGCCTTCGCATTGCGTGCCATGCGCTCATACGGCACCGCGTCTTGAACGTGATCCACAGTCGCATCCACGACCAAATCGAGGTCAAGTGAGCCGCCGTCTTTCACCGTATCCACCGGTTCTGCGACGACGCTCTCGGCTCGGCAACAGGGGCACTCCAACCGCTCGCGCAAAATCCGTCGCACGAAAAACCACGCTGGAATCTTCGCCAAAATCTCACGCGGTACCCACGCTTTGAGCGTCATCTCGATGCTGCATCGCGTACACTTTCGTTCCGCGTCAGGAACGCGGATGTGCTCTTCTCTTCGAGGCAAGTGAGCTGGATACGGCGCTTTTCCGTGGTCATCACGGTTCTCGTTGTTGCCTCGTGTGCGTTTGTCTTTGTCTTTCGTCGCTTTTGCCTTGGCGTTGTCGTCGTTGGCGGCGCTCCAGTTCAAGCCTGGGAGCATCATCTGCAGCCGATCAAGCGCTTCGTTTTCTCCCTTGCGTCGCTTGCGTGATGCAAGGCGATCCATCAGCTCTTTCTGAGTCTTCCAGAGTTGAGTGACGAGCTTGATCAGCCAGGTCACCAGTGTCTTGACTGCGCCGGAAGCCAGCATCGCTTCGATGAACGTGCGCAACGCAGGAGCGTCCTGCGCTTCAAGCGCGGGTGTCTTGATCTCAGGCTTCGATGCTGCGTTGCTTCGCTTGCTCGTCACACACGTAAGACGCACGACACAGAGCGAAAATTCCATCGCTTGATCGAACGATGTCGATTTTATTTTTTCGCGAACGAAGGAGTCCAACGCGCACGACGACGAGTCGAGCTCATCTCTAGTCCGCCGAGCAAACAGAGCAGCTCGTCGTACTCAATCTCCGTGTGGGAAGCGTCGATGGAGATGGGTTTGAACGTTCCTTTTTCAAGGCGTTTGAGCGTGAGGGCGTAGCCGTTGCGGTCCCAAAATAACACACGAGCGCGGTCTCCACGGCGCGAGAGAAAAACGAACACGTGGCCGTGTAAAGGATCGCGCGCAAATTGCGTGCGAATCAGGCCGACAAGTGAATCAATGCCCTTTCGTCCATCGACGCGATCGCGTGCGAGAAAGATGAGCGTACTGCTTGGCAGCGTCAACATTTGGCGGACCGCACATTGAGAGCCACAACAATATCGGCGATTCGCTCGGGCGAGGCGTCCGCTGGCAGCTCGACGGTGATAGCGTGCAGATGAAGCTTGATGGAGTGTTGTGGCTGCTGAACACGGACGGCAACAAATGGTGCTGGGGGTTGCGGCGACTTAGCGAGTCGCTCGCGCCAGTACACAATGCGGCCGACGGAGCATCCTTCGCCGCGAGCGAAAGCAGAGAGGCTCAGGCCAGAGTGGGCGAATCGAGCGAGGATCTTGCGCGCTTGCGGCTCAGACCATTGGCGCCAACTTCGGGACGCGGTCGGGTGTCGGGTCATCGGGGATGGCCTTGGCACTACCTCGACTCACTCGGTACTCGCCACCCGCACTCGCGGATGGGTTACCTTTGTTCGCCGAGTCTTCACGCAGCGCCCGATCGACGTCGCTGGAACGACTCTCGATAAGTGGCTCCAAAATCGGCCTCGGCAGGACTCGCTTGTACGAGCATTGCGCATCTGGCTCGACAAAAATGGCCCGTTTCTGGACGATGATCTCGAGCACAATTCAGGCGCGACCTACGAGTGCGACGACGACACGGGCGATACTCATCTCATCACTGACTGCGCGATCGCCGAGGTCGCCGAGCGCGTACGTAAAGACCCAGCGGCCATGAACGCAGTCATCAGCCTCACGCCTTCGCGGTGGCAACGAGCGGGCATTGATGTGCGCAGCGACGCGTGGGGCACAGGGACTACCGCTGTCGAAAACATTCCGTCGCGAGAAGCGCTGATCGCGCTGATTGAGCGTGGTCGACCACTGCGATCATGGAGCGGTTTGCGCGACCGGGCCATCGCTCGATGCACAAACCTCACATTCGCAGCGGATGCATTCGATCCCCTCACTCCCGAGCCGTTCAACATCGGCGCGGCCACTCGTCTGTTCGAACGACTGCTCGTGCTCGACGCGCTCAAGTCCCGCTGCACCGCCGCAACCTTGGACCCAGAGGGAATGCGCATTCGTCGTGAACACTTCGAAGGCGACAAGGCGTGGTTCAGCGACTCGTCTGAGGGAGAAAAGGTGGACTTTCGCAAAGAGCTCACGTTCAAGCACCCGATCCGTCCTGGCGAGCAGCTTTTCTGCCCGTGGCACGGAAAAGTGAAGACCCCGCCGCTACGCATTCACTACTACGATCGCTTCAGCGAGACCGAGCCGCTGTACGTCGTGTATGTGGGACCAAAGATCACCAAGCGATAGTGATCGAAAAGTGCTCGGGTGAGTCGCCCAGGGGAATCTCACCCCTGGGCGCTCGCAGAACCGTACGTGAGACTCTCGTCTCATACGGCTCCCATCATGCAACCTTTGACTGAAGTCCAAGCTTCCAGTGTTCGAATAGCTGCGGCTCTCGCCGTGCAAATTCACTCAGCCACCGAACCGCTTTCATCTTGTGTTTCTTCAGGCGTTTGTACTTCCGCTGTGCCCATTGCACGAGGTCGAACTCGATCTGCTCGATCGTCCGATGCAACGCTGATCGAAAGAACTTGCCAAAGTACTGGACCCATCCTCGCACCTTGGCATTCACCATGTGCGCAATATTGACCAGCTCTTTGTCGCTATGACGGCCTATGTGCCACCTGCGAATTTCCTCTCGAATCGCTTTCGCTGACTTAGCACTCACCGCAGGATTGAAACTCAGAAAAGCTCCATTCTTGCGGCTAAAACTGCGTCTAGCGCGAAACGTGTACCCCAGAAAGTCAAAGCTCTCATGGTCGCTACGACCTGAACGTTGACCGTCCTTGCAGTACACAATCCGAGTTTTCTCAGGGTGCAGTTCAAGGCCACAATCTCTCAGTCGTCTCTCTATTTCACCCAGCAATTTCTCAGCCTCTTGGCGACTTCGACAATGCACAAGCACATCATCGGCGTACCTTTCAAATGGCACGTGAGCATCGCGTCTTCTCATCCAATCATCAAACGCATGATGCAAAAAGATGTTTGCAAGCAAAGGACTGATCACTCCACCTTGAGGCGTGCCTCGATCTCGCGTCGTTGTCTCTTGACCCACTTGCAAGGGAGCTTTGAGCCAACGGGCGATATACAGGAGCACCCAAGGTTCAGTGCTGTGTACCTTCACAGCTTTCATCATCAGATCATGGTCAATGCTGTCAAAGAAAGCGCGAATGTCCATGTCGATCACCCAGGCATACTTCCAGCATCGCTTACGCGCTATATCAAGCGCATGATGAGCTGACCTTCCAGGGCGATATCCATAAGAGTCCGCATGAAACTTCGGTTCCACGATGGGTTCTAGCTGCATTTTCACAACAGTCTGCGCGATACGATCGCTCACTGTTGGGATGCCCAATAGCCTTGTTTTACCATCGGCTTTTGGGATCTCCACTCCCTTCACAGGAGGCGGAAAGTAGCTGCCAGAACTCAGGCGGTTCCACAGGCGATACAGATTGTCTTTGAGATTGCTCTCAAACGATTCTATCGATTCACCATCAACACCAGGCGCTCCTTTGTTCGCTTTCACTCGCTCATACGCGTCGAACACGAGCCGCTTTGAAATACAAAATGGTTTTGCCTTTGACCCAGACTCCTCCCGTTGCCGGTTGATCTGCGTCTCTGGCTGCACAATTGGGTCCCTTCGCTCCGATTCCATTACGAACCATCACCGCTACTACGAACCCATCCGTCCCTCGCCCACGCATTGGTACTCAGCACTCGATGGGTCCTCCACCTCGTGTTCTCCCTTTGCATCGTGGGTAAGGTTCCCGCGTTCCGTCCAAGAGCCCGCTGCAAATTCACGCCACCTCTAAGCCGGATGCCGTCTGAATCGGTAAACAGGTATCCACCAGACTTTTCCCAGGCACCGTGTCTCAGCCTGGTTTTGACATCGTTATAGACTTTTCGACTGTTCATCAGTGGTTCAATCATTCGTCTCTTTGCAGCACACATGACGTGTTCTCCACGCCTTTTGCCACAACGCTCACGACCTATGGCTTTTGACCAAGAGCCGCTTGTGGTTGTTTGAAGCCTCCACCTGCATGGCGACTTCGAGGGGTCGGTTCCCTCATCTCTTTGACAGTTCAGCATCCTTTCATTTGACCTTTCGGCCGCTTTTCATCAGGCGCCTTCGCGGCGCACGACTCGGCGAGTCCTAGCGGGATTTGCCTGAGGATTTGCGAATTTTTCGAGTTGGCGCACGGGACGAAGAGCGCGCCGACGAAGGTTTCGCGATTTTCGTTTTGGTGGACTTGGGGGCCTTCGAGGGCTTGCTCGCAGCGCGCTCTTTGCTCTCTTCGCGCGGCTGCATTTGCAATTTTTCAACGACGCGCGCCTGAAGATCATCTGGGCTGGCGGCAAGTGCGGTAAATTTGTTGAACGACAATCGCCGTAGCTTGCAGAACTTAGCTATGGGACAATTATTCGACATGGCGAACGAGAGCGAGACTGAAAACGAATCAAAAACCATTGAGGGATTCGACCAAGATGGAAGCAACGAGGGATTCGGCGAGTACCCCGTCGACGCGCTGACGATTCGCAACGAACCCCGGACTGTGCACGAAGTCTTGCGGCGGATCGAGAAGGACCAGTTCATTCTCGACCCTGACTTTCAGCGTGCGGTCGTGTGGGACAAGGTTCGGCAGAGTCGACTCATTGAGTCGGTGCTGTTGCGGATTCCCCTCCCGGTGATGTACCTCGCAGAGAACCCAGACGGACGACTCGTTGTTGTCGATGGACTGCAACGACTCACTACCTTTCAACGATTCGTGAAAAACGAGTTCGCGCTGCAACTCGACATCAAGAAGCTCAACGGAAAGCGCTTCAACGAGCTCGAAATGCGCCTGCAAAACCGCATTGAGGACACACCGCTCATCTTATACATTATCGACTCTACGGTGCCCGAGCGAGTGCGGCTGGACATCTTTGAGCGTGTCAACAGCGGTGTCGCGCTTACTCGCCAGCAGATGCGCAACTGCCTCTACAACGGCGAGGCAACCCGTTGGCTGCGCAAGCGAGGTGAGAGTGCGGAGTTCTCGCGGCTATTCACACCCGGCAATTTGGAAGTGCTCCAAAAAACCATGCGTGATCGCGAGTTCGCCAACCGGTTTGTGGCGTTCAGGCTCCTCGGGCTCGAGAACTACGTGAGCCTGTTCGACGATTCCGTGTTCTGGATGTCGGTGTGGCAGACCTTCTTCTACACGACGATCGCCACCGTGCTGAAATTCGCACTGGGCCTGTGGCTGGCGCT
>JANNCG010001079.1:0-3629 GCA_031386385.1 Myxococcales bacterium | reverse complement strand
CGGCGCTGATTGATTCATGTCTTTTGTCTGCCCGATGTAGAGCTAACCGGCGCTGCGGGGCTTTATCGCGCAGCGTCCAGAGAGCGAAGCGAACGAGGTTGAGCGCCGAGTTAGGGCTCATTGATGCGAGCCGCCTACAAGGAGCTGAAACACTGTGACAAGAACAACGAAGGCGATAAACGCACTTAGCGTTATAAGTGCCGATAACCCGAACTTCGCGGGCGAACTCCGATCACTCCTGAAAACCCTTCCACTTGCGTTGGCGGCAACTGCGCCAACAAGGCCACCTATTGCGCCACCAGAAAACACTAGGACGATTGGAATACCCATCCACAAGTACTCGTACCACTTCAAGGAGCGGGCAAGTTCGGTCACCTCGTCGCCAATCTTAATTTTGGGGATGGGGTCCAAGTAGTTATATTTTAGTTGGATCACGATCTCCACTCCAGAGTCTGCTGCAACTGTGTAGCGGGCTTTTTCTTTCTGTACGACAGTGCCATTAAGCAATAGTCGTGGCCCATGAAACCACCCAGCGGTTTCAACTGCCAATCGTTGCGCTTTGAACGCGGGATGTTGTACTTCGAGCTGCATATGACCTCCGGTGTTGAATGAGACCTAACGACTAGCCGATGTGTCGCAGCGAGCGGCCTGGCGAGTAATCGGATGGATTGGTCGTGCGCGGTCGGCACCATCGGCTTGTTGGGCTGCGCTCTCCATCAACGTCGACCACGCCAGTAGAAAGGCCGACGCCTTTGATGTGCGATAGCGAGAATTTGAATGTGATCATCGCGTACCTGGTACAACACGCTATAGGGAAACCTGTCAACGAGCCACCAGCGCACACCCTTCTCAACCTCCACGCCGACGAGTGGTGAAGTTGTGAGAGTGTCGATTGCCTGTTCCACCTCGGAGAGGAACGCTGTTCCCAAGCCACGGCGAGTCTGTTCGTAGTAGGCCGACGCCTCGTTCAGTTCGCTCTCGGCGTCTTCGTGGAAGACAGCAGGCAACGTCACTTGAGTCGCGCTCTTGCGTGGCGAAAGACCTCTGCGGCGGGGCGTCCGCGAGATGAGTCCGAATCGAGCTCTGCACTCCGGCGTGCGGCCTCCTCGGTCCACAGTTGACGGTGCTCCGTCTCTGACAGTGCATCCAGGCTTTCCAGCAGCGTCTCAGCGAGATGCGCCCGCTCAGCCACGGGCAATTTGAGTGCTTCAGCGACCAGGTCGGGCAGGTTCATGGTTGGCAACGATACTCCGTGGTCGAGAAACTGCCCAGCATTGTTCGACGTCGAGGTCGTCTCGATGGTGGGTGTTCTTGATAGCTCACGAAAGTTGGCCGCTACGCGTCTCCACTACCTTGGCAAACTCGGTCCGTACCTGTAGCGCCGCCCTGTCGATCGCTGATTGTATCCATTGGGGTACAGATCCTTGGCGAGTAGTCTGTCGACCACGATCGCCATCGCTATGTCTTGGGAAACGGGCTGCCCATGCAGGCTCAAATTCTGCGGCACGAACATCTCGAACGTCGTGGTGCCCGCAGGCAGCCCATCGACCTGGGCGAGCAGCTCCTCAACCGTCCCGGTCGCACTCTCATTCATGGGGCTCTCGTGTGCGGCGCCGAGTTGCGGCGCTGGCGTTTCTGACGGTCGGGTACACCCACCGCAGACAACCAGCGAGGCGATCAGGATCAGACGCATCACATCAGTCATGGAGCCTCGCCGCCGAACGACTGGCCGATGTGCCGCCGCGTCGGGCGCGACGGGGTGACTGCGGGTGAAGCGAGGGCGGTCGGCACCATCGGCTTGTTGGGCGCGCCGCTCGTCGCCGTGACCTGCTGGTCGGTTCGCCCATGGTGGCTTCGGTTCATCGGCCTCTGTCTCTTTTTCCTCTCGTCATTTTCAGCACGTCACTTCGAACAAGTGACCATTCTCATCTGCGAAGTACACCCTACCGGCCCCACCGAGCGGGTCCTCTGTCTTCCCATTACCAGCATCCTCCGGGTCGTTGCCGAACGGCATGCCGCGCTTTCGGAGGCGAGCGACCACGTCGGCAAACTGGCTCGGGTCGACTCGAAACGCAACATGTTCGAAGCCCACCATCGTTGCGTTCGAGAACAAGACGAACGCACCGTGCGCAAGGTCGACGCGGTACATGTCGTCATCAGCTCCGTCCACCGTAGGCTCAGGTGCCCCGAGAATCTCGGCAAGCACTCGCGCCGAGGAGCGTGCGTCGTGGGCCGCAATGCCGATGTGATCCAATTCAATCATGTCAACCTGCCGTTGCTCGGGTTTGTTGATCCTGGCCCTTCTTTTGCTCTTCGAAGGGCGTTGCCAGCAGCTCTATATTTTTTGAGGCCGCCCAACATAATACTAGGCCGCAATGATGCCGCATATGTCTCGAACTGGGGTGTTATTCCGCCCTTTCGCAGCCCATATTCCCGAAACCGCGGAGTGAGCCAGCTGCGGGCAGTGGTTAGGCGGCAGACCATACACTGCTACTCTCGATTGAGGGATAGGTCGACGAGGAGCTTACCCACGGCGCCGGCTCCCCGAACCCAAGTGTCGACTTTGAATTGCTGATGGTACGCATCGATGGGGTTCTCGGAGGTTGCCGCGACCTGCTGAGCTTTCTCCATGGAGTCGGCGCGCATGTAGCACACGAGATACTCCTTGCCGTCCAACGAGAGCGAAAACCAGGATGGCGGCCGCGATCAGCTTCATCCGTTTGTTCTGCGGCAACTGCAACTACCGCGGGCCATCGATGCCATCTTTCGCAGCGGATATCATCCCGTCGCCGTCGGGACCGCAATAGTCCGGGCAGTCTCCTAACGCGACTTCTGCGGCCATCAGCTCCGCCAACGATTCTCGGAGTTCGGCGTGTGACCCTCCAAGTTCGTGAAAACGACTGATCCTTGAGCCTGGCTCAGTTTCAGTTGTAACCAACAAATACTCGTGTCCTTCGGGAATCATGAGAATGGCACGCTCAATGAAGCTGTCATCGACAACGCCCCGAAGTGGTAACTGACGGTGTCGGAACGCTTCGATGTCGGTGCCACGCCGGACGGACGTCACCAACGATTCAAACTCCTGCCGCGTTCGACAGAGCGCAAAGTCCTTGGCGCCGCCGGCCCGTAGATATCGAAGAATAACCAAAACCTCGCCAGCCTCGCTAATCCAGGTTGCGACCCGCTCCAAGAAGGCGGGCGTAACGTCGCGATTCGGATTGTATTTGTCCATAAGAACGATCGTGTTTTGCCTCAGAAAGTATCAGGTTTAAGCCGCAAAAGCCGCGCGATGCGAGGTTCTTGTTAGCATCAAACCGGAGTTAGGCGGATGCGTCCCTGATCGAGCAGCGCGGCTATCACGGGTGTCCACTTCCTCGCTGAGAATCCGCGTGAGGCAGGATGATTGATGAACGTCGCGATCGCGTCTACGCCATCGGCCACGTCGTAGGTCCGAGCCTCCCAGGCTCGTCCATCAGCGGAACGAGTGGTCGTTGTACGTGGTGGAAGATTGCTCCAGAGCCGCTTGCCAAGAACCAGGACCGCGTGCGGGGCGAGCATCTTAAGTACCTGACTGAACGGTCGCTGCGCTGCCGCCCACATCTCATCGGTTGGGCGGACCCGTGCGCTGG
>JANNCG010001050.1:0-6634 GCA_031386385.1 Myxococcales bacterium | reverse complement strand
CCTGAGCGCTTCGCGAAGGCACTTGCGCGGATGCTTGTCGTCCGCGCCTACGGCACCGCCTCTTAAGACGCACAAGCATCCCTTACTTCTGGCGGGCGGTACTCGCGATTCTGTTCGGGCTGAAACACGGATCTGCCGGGTGGGGAGCGTTGGCGATTCGGTCCCCCCGGACGATTGCTAATGGGTTCTGTTCGTGGCACATCTATCGACACTTGCATGAATCGCTTTTCTTGTGGAATTTCGTTGTTAATCCTCGCTTCGTCCGTCGCTGGTTGCCCACAGGCACAGAATGGGCTCAATTATGACGTGACCCCGGCGGATGCGTACTGGGGTGAGGCGGGACCCCCGGCGGGCACCCCCTGGGCGTCGTCGCCAGCGGCCCCGGTGGTTGGAGCGGTGGTTCCGAATGGGTTTATGGTGCGGCTGTTTGCGCGGGTGACCTCGCCGCGGACGATTGTCGTGGTGCCCAACGGCGATCTGTTTATCGCGGCACCAGGACGAGCGACTCCGGGCGGTGAGGGCCTCGGCGTCGGTGGAATCTTGGTCGCCAGCGACGACAACCGCGACGGAACTGCGGAGATCGCGATGTTTGCGACGAACATTCCAGACATTCACTCGCTGGCTGTTCGCAACGGATACGTGTATTTTACCACGGCGGAGAAGGTATATCGTACACCCTATACCGACGGGCTGCGAGCTGAGATGCCCATGCGGCGTGAGGTGGTCTTGGACTATCCCGCTAACCCTGACTCTCGCTGGACGCACGGGGTGGACATCGCGCAAGACGGTTCAGTGGTGACCTCAATGGGAGTGAACGGTGTCTCTAATACCTGCCGAATGCGCCCAGGCCAGGGTGTCGTGATGCGCCAGACCGCCATGGGGATGCCCGTGGTCCCTGTGCTCACGGGGTTGCGCAACCCGATGTACGTTCGGTGCCATCCCTCTCAGCCCTTGTGCGTTGCCGCAGAGCTTGGCGACGATGGGGGGCGCACTTGGGGCGCGCTTGAAAAACTGGTCTCGATGGACACCAACGCAGAAGTTGGTTATCCCTGCTGTATTACAGCTAATTCGAACACGCCGTACAACTCTGGCTCGCCCTTTGATTGCTCAACGGTCACGCCGGGGATTGCTACTTTTCCGCTCAACGACACCCCCTTTGGGATGGCGTGGGAGCCCAACCACTGGCCGCAGCCCTTCAACAACGGCCTGTTCGTCGCGCTGCACGGGAGCTACTACTCGGTGGGTCGCAACTGGGAGGGCACTCGCGTAGTGTTCGCCAACACCGACGCTGCGGGCCGTCCTGTGGGCACCTTCATGGACTTCATGCGCGGATTCGGAAGCAGCGGAAACACAATGAACCGCGCCACCGACGTGGCATTTTCGCCCGATGGCCGCTTGTTTGTCGCGGACGATCACGCGGGGGCGATTTATTGGGTCGCGCCAAATGATCTTCGAATGCGGTAATTCTGCTAGCAAACGGTGCTAATACTTCGCTCATTGTCATGAGTGAAACTCTGTTGTTAGCCCCCGTTCGACGCACCCGCACCGTTGGCATCGTTGGCATCGTTGGCATCGTTGCAACCATCGCGAGTGCGTCCGTTCTCAACGCATGTCAGCGCGGTCCCGCTGAGCCACCTGCAGGTTCACGTCCTGCGGTTGCGCCTACAACTCCCGCAGCCAATACCGGTGCGCCGCTTGATCCGCACGCGGGGTTGGGGATTGCTCCGCCCTCGGGCAACAGCGCGCCTCCGCTTCGTATGCCTGGCGATAACGCGGGTGCCAACCCGAGCACAGCCCCTGCGATGCCCGGCACGCCAACGGGAAATACCGCGCAAAATACAGCTGAAAATGCGCCTCCACCGCCAGATTTGGTCTGGGACGATCCCCCCGGCTGGCGTCGCGAGCAGCCAAGCTCGGGCCTTCGTCGCGCGCAATATAAGGTCAACCGTGTAGGCGCGGACACGCAAGATGCAGAGATGACCGTGATCACTTTTGGCATCGGACAAGGTGGTGGGATCGAAGCGAATGTTCAGCGCTGGCTCGGGCAGATTGAGCAGCCCGATGGACGGCAGACCAGTGACCTCGCACAGCGACGCTCGCTCACTACGCATGGGATGAGCGTGACCATTGTTGAAGCACCGGGTCGGATCCGGATGTCGAACCCCATGTCGCCACCGGGGACGGTTCCGACGGTGTTTGAGCGCGGTCGACTGCTCGCGGCTATTATTGAAGCGCCGTCAGGGATGTGGTTTTTCAAGCTGATGGGAGGCGACCAAACCGTGCAGTCCGTCCGCGGCGCGTTTGACAACATGCTTCGCAGCGTGCACTAGCCCGGTTCGACTTGAGGCCACGACGAAGGTCGGGCGCTTGCGACACACGCGAGCACGTCGGCGGAGGTCACCTTTGTCGTGCCGACTAAGGTGCACTGGTCCGCTAAAAAAGCTGCTCCTTCTTTGACTGAGTCCACAACCTTTGTGGGATGTTTGTGGCTCCGCACTCTCAGAAGTCCGCTAATGAAGCTGCGCATAAATGACGCGGCAAAGCCGGAACTAGCGACCACAATAATTCCGCCGTGTGTGAATGGCTCAGCGAACTTGGTTCGTTCATCAATGAGTTTGCGCTCTTCATCGCTGAGCTTGAAGAGGGTCGACGCTGCCATCTCAAGGATTGAGCAGTTTACAACGGGAGCGTTGCGTCGGCGTCGGTGCTCGCGATAGACGGCCTCGTTGAACTCCCGAAGCATTTGCGGTGTTCCGGGTTTGTGCCAGTGCTCAATGGACAGGATATCCCCTCCCAGAGCGAACACTCCGTTTTCACACTCGTACACCTTTCGAAGAATCATCAACGCGCTCCGTGCACAAACAGTCGCACGTTGGATCAAGCGTTCAAGAACAATCTGAGCGCCTGTGCGCTACAGTGGTTCGAAGTGCTTGGCAATGGCGTCTTTGAACTGTGTTTGCGCGTCTGGTGAAAGGCTCTGCGCGAGCTTTCGCAGCCAATCTCGCACGCTGTGGGGCCGTGGTGCATCGGGGCGTTCAGCCAACACTGGCACCTGTGCGGTTCGTCCGGACGGATCAATGATGGGCAGAAGGCCCGTGATCACACTCAGCGTGGATCGGTAGGCCGCCTCTTGGCTATCGAACCAATTCGTCCACCCGCCAGCGAACCAAACGCGGTTGGTGCCCTGCAGTGGGACAAGTGCGTCGCGGGCTTGAATGGATGAAACCGTCGGGTAGAGCACGAAGTGAGAATGGTCTGCGAGCGGTGCAGGCGGCGTTGGCGGGCTCGGGACGTCGGGATTGCCCCAGCGTTTGAACACCTGGATTGGCTGGCCGTTGTCGAGCGGTCGCAACGGGCCGAAGTACGCGTCAAAGACCACAGATTGATGGGTCATACTCACAACGGTGTTCGCTGCTTGCCACGAGCCAGGATCGCTTGGCATCAGGCTGGTGTTCGAGTCCACCATGATATGCAGGGGGTGATACTCCACTTGTTTCAAGAGCGGAACCGCGTTGGGCTGCGCGATACCCCCGGCTAACAGTGTTGCCGCAGTCTGTGGATCACAAGCGATAATCACAGCGTCATAGGGTACCGTTTGGTCTTCAACGGTAATGGTGGGCAGACCCGAGGGAGTATCGAAGTTGACCTGCTTGACGAGCGTCCCTGTATGGATGGAAGTGGACGCTAATTTTTGCGCTAAAAAGGCAAGAAAACCGTCGAGCCCGATGGTGGACTGATAGATTGTAAACGTGTCTCCGCTGTCTGGCGATACCGGGGTAAATCCAGGCCAACCCGTGGCATTGCGAACAAAATACGACAGCGTGTAGAGCGCTGAGGCGTCCCCCATGCGCGATAACGGCAGCGATGTGAACTGGTACATAAACGGTATCAGCACGTTGTTCTTAAAATCCGCGCTCAGGTAAGGGAGGCTGTTAAGCCACGTGCTGACGCTTTGGGTGTAATCGCTGGTCTTGTCCAAGGCCTCTGCGGCCAAAAAGAAGAGACCAAACTCAATGAGCGCGGGGAGGTCCGATGTTTTGAACGTGCCATCAATAAAGCTTTTAAGCATTGATGGGATAAAGAGCGTGCGCTTGTTTTCGTCCTGATCCCACACGGTGATTCCGGCGGGGTAGTGTTTTACGTCGTCAAACAAACCCAAGGTGTTAAGTAGTTGGCAGTAATATGGCTGTGGGTTGGCGAAGAAAAACTGCGCCCCGCAGTCGATGTTGGTGCTGTAGCCCGTCTTGGGATCGGTATAGGTGGCAGAACTGGTGTTTCCGCCAATCGAGGCAGACTTTTCGACCAGATCGATGTGAACTGGAACCGTGGCGGTTTGCTCAATATTGCGCGCCATGAATAGCCCTGCTGCACCCCCTCCAACGATGGCGATGTTGATGGTGCCTTCGGGGGCCGAGCGCTTGCCCGTGTACTTCGTGGTCTCCATACGAATGCTCTCCTCTATGATGTGTGCTGCAGTTTGCGAGCGCAATGCTATCGCGTTGGTCGCGCGATGGTGAGAGAGAAGTGCGGTCGTTGCTCAGAGGTCACACACGAGTGCCGGTGCACGGGACATGGGTTGCAGCGCTCAGAGGATTGCGGTTGAATGATCTCGGCTAGAGGCACGGCCCAGCAAATGGATGCTGGCTGGCAATGACCAAGCTAAAGTACGTTTAACCCTTGATCACGATGATGGGCTCAAGCCGCGCAACACGACGCGCGAGACCCGCTCTTTCGACGACAGAGACCACATCGGCGACGTCTTTGTACGCCTCGGGCATCTCTTCGACCACTGAGTTAACGCTCGCGGCTCGCAGTGTGATCCCTTTTGCGGCGAGCGCTTTGATTACCCCCGAACCGGTGGCCATGTTCTTCGCTTCTGCGCGCGACAACAACCGTCCTGCGCCGTGACACGAGCTGCCGAAGGACTCAAGCATGCCTTGCTGCGTGCCCACCAACACATACGAATATCGCCCCATATCGCCCGGAATAATCACCGGCTGCCCAATCGCTCGATAGCGCTCTGGGAGCTCTTTGTTGCCCGCCGCAAACGCGCGGGTTGCGCCCTTGCGATGCACGAGAACTCGCTTGAACTGACCTGGCGCGACCTCGTGCTCTTCCCACTTCGCGATGTTGTGACACACGTCGTACACCAGGGGGGCGTTGATAAATTTGCGTCTCGTCCCAAGCGCTTCTGCCATGGCCTCAATTGCTCGGTGAGCCAACAAGGCGCGGTTTGCGAAGGCAAAGTTTGCCGCGCCGGCCATCGCTGAGAGATAATCATCTGCGGCTTCGGTCCCTAACGGAGCGCACGCGAGTTGTCGATCGACGAGCTTGATTCCAGCTTTTCCGGCGGCGCGGATCATCGCGGGGATGGACTCTTCGCACACTTGGTGCCCCAGGCCTCGCGAGCCTGAGTGCACCAACATCGTGATCCCGCCTTGCTTCAGTCCGAAGCAAGCTGCGGCCTCGGGGTCATAAATTTCGGCGACGTGGTCGATCTCTAAAAAGTGATTGCCCGAGCCAAGCGAGCCGATCTGTCCGTGGCCTCGCTCGCGGGCCTTGCGCTTGATTTTGTCTGGATCAACGCCGGCCATTGCGCCATTTTCTTCGATCGCTTCGAGGTCTTCGGGCTCGCCAATCCCAAACTCTGCGAGGGCTCTGGCGCCATGCACTAAGATGGACTCAAGGTCATCGAGCCGCGCGTCTCGCTTGGTGATCCCCATCCCCGCTGGAATGGCTTTTTGCAGCATATCGGCGATCTTGCCCTTCGCTTTCTGCACCTGTTCGGCGTCCACATCAAGCGCATGCAAGCGCACGCCACAGTTGATGTCATAGCCGATTCCGCCAGGAGAGACTACACCCCCATTGTCGGGATCAAACGCCGCGACCCCACCAATCGGAAACCCATATCCCCTGTGAATATCCGGCATCCCCAGCACTCGCCCCACGATCCCCGGCAGTGACGCAACGTTGCAAATCTGCCCCGCGCTGCCGTCTTTGCGAATCGCATCGATCAACGAATCATCGGCAAATATCAGCCCCTCGACCTTCATCTGCTGCTGGATCGGGACAAGCCATCGAAGCTCATCCAACTTAGTGATACGAAATGGTTCGCCCATGTGTGTCTCTCTTAACCGTGACCACGAATGCCCACACGATGTGTGTGCGGCTTGCCTGCGATAGCTGTTGTAACCTCCAGCAAATCACCCGTCTTTCGGGCGAAGTACGGTGGATGTGCATCGCAAGGGAGCAGATCCATACGCACCGTTCCGCTGCTCGTCAACCAGTACAAATCGACTGTCGCTTGTTGCTCTTTTGCGTCCGCGCCTGACGACTTTGGGACGTGCATCCCGTGCATCACGAGCACGCGACCGTCATAGAACTGATCAAAGTTAAACGACGTGTACTCTCGCGCCGTGAACTCGCTGGGGGACAAAAAATTGATCCCGAGATCTTTCAGCCCGTCAAAATGCTGGTGAATGTATTTTACCAACAGATCGTAAGTGGGGTGCTTAATAGACGCAAAGCGTTTGTTCGCCACAAACACCGGCAACGTGTGCAGCGGAATGCTCGCAAACTCAACGTGCACGCGAAAGCGATCATACAGCTTAGACGCGTTGATCTCGCGGTCATC
>JANNCG010001029.1:0-2091 GCA_031386385.1 Myxococcales bacterium | reverse complement strand
GGCGCCTTAAACCACTCGGCCACTCCTCCAGGTCGTACCTTCACCGGCACATTGAGTAGCGTCCGCGGCTTGTAATACTTGTTGCTCGCAAACGCAACCCCGAGTGTAGGTCCCCGCATACGTCTTGGCCAAAGCGCGACGGTGCGCCGCTTGCCGTTTAGATCTCTTCTGCGAACATCGCGACCAGACGTGGCTTCGGCACAAGGCCAACCTGGCGCTTGAGCTCTTTGCCACCCTTGACCACGATCACCGTCGGAACTCCCCGAATCCCATACCGGCTCGCCACGCCGGGTGAGTCATCGATATCCACCTTCACGACCTTGAGCTTGCCAAGATACTCATTGGCGACGTCGCCAACGATGGGCTCGAGCGCTTTGCATGGCCCGCACCAAACAGCACCAAAATCTACCAACACGGGTGTAGACGAGTTGAGAACTTCTGCGTCGAAGGTTTGATCCGTCACCGTGATCACGTTGATGTGTGCGCCTGCCATAGTAAATAGATCCTTTGGAGAGAGTTGAGAGAGTAAAAACAGCGGTCAGAAAACTGTGTTTCGCTGCCTGTTGCACAGACCATGGCGAACCAAGGCCCAAGTGTCAACGGACAGCGCGGAGCCTTTGCGACCGATCGGGGTCAATCGTAGCGGTCGAGTTGCGCATTTCTGCTGGGCATTCATTGCGGGATTTCGTCACAACCGCTTCAACGATGGCAAAAACTTCGGTGGGCAATAATTTTGATCGCGACCCGTCTGGATGGCGCGGCGCGCCGCCAATGGTGCTCCCTCCGCCCCATCCTGGCTCACGCTCTGACAGCTTCGCGAGGATCTCAGGCACAGGAAAAAACTTCACGAACTCAGAGCGCTTCGCAATCGTGTACCCGTAAGTCTTGTCTGGTAGCTGGCGATAGAGCACCGTTCGCAAGTACCCATCACGAAACACCGCGGCGTGGGCGCGCGTGCCGACCGTAAGCGCAAGCATCCACTCGGTGCCCTCATGCTCGACAACATACCGCTCATCGATCACAAAGTGCGTGATATCCGCGCTCGCCTCACCGCGGGTGTACACGTCAATGCGTCTGGAGACGTCACCGAGCAGCTTCGCCAGGGCCGTGTTATCCATCGACCAATAGGACCCATCTGCGCGCGCTTCGGTCTCGGGCTCACTTAGCCACTCAATCACGTGGCGCATGGCCTCGGCGATGGGGTAGGCGCCTGAGTGCGCGTCAAGATGTCCGGCGGTGTTGACCAGCTGCCCAACGAGCTCTTCTCCCGCGCGGTGTGGATTTGCGAGCAGCCAAACGGACAAAGCCGTGTCCAGATCCACGTCGTTGCAAAACGCGGTCATCCCGCGAGGATCTAAGCCCAGCACAATCGCGTCACGCACTTGCTCGGCTGTGGCGCGAGTGGAGTGACGAACACATCCGCCGTGGTGGTCAAAGCTGAACCGCTCTGTCTCAGCGTCGATGCTTGGACCTTGGCAATAGCCATCCAACGCGATGCTCTTTCTCGGGAGCTTGTCGAACGAAACAATCCGTCCGCGCTCGATCACTAGCTTCATAGTTGGTACTTCATTGATCGGTACCGCACCCTCGGCAAGTGTGCAAGCCCTTGCCAAACACCCACAATGGACAAGAATCTATTCTCTTGCATTCTTTCGCGAGACGCGACTGCGTGAACCAATCAAGCGAGAGAGGTTTTCTTCTTCCCACTTTTTGGCATCTTCGTAGCGCGCGTAGGTGCGCTCGCGGGCGCAAAATTCTTTCGAGTGATAGTTGTGCCGTCCGTTTTTCTCTTCGATCGGAACCACGTGATGCAACATCTCGTGAAACACCACCCACTCGACAAAAAAGCGGGGCACCCAGCTCTGGTCCAGCACCGGATGAATCCGAATGATCTTCTCTTCGAGCATGTAAATTCCCATGCGAAGTGTGCGTCGACGTCGACGCTTTGGCTGCGAGATCGCCGCCCTGCCCCAACCAATAGGCAGCTTCACCTCTCCGGCGAAGTACTGCCCCGAGAGCATGTGCGCGATCTCTGCGAGGTTAAAATTCGCTCCCACCGGATCGAGCACGATGGTCTTGGGCTCCACCCTC
>JANNCG010000495.1:0-5266 GCA_031386385.1 Myxococcales bacterium | reverse complement strand
AACTCAGGCAACTCAGGCAACTCAAGTGCTTCGAAGGTGAATCGCGCGGTGGATCCGCCGAAGACTGAGGGAGAAGTGCACGCGAAGGTGGTTCCGATTCGCAAGAGCAATGCGGGTGCGTTGCTGGCGTTGGTGGGGATTGCGTCGGTGGCGGCGGCGATTCCATTTGGGCTGAAGCGAATGCGCGCAAACCCAAACAACAACAGCCCCACTGAGACCACCGTGGTCAACAACACCGGGAGCTGGTCTGGGACCGTTGGGCTTATCTCACGAGCCTCGGCCGATCGCGCAGGCGGTGTCGAGCTCGTTGCTCGCGCAGGCGCAGCCCCGGTCACTGCGGTGAATGGCATGGCCCTCGCAGCAGGCGCAGAGCTGCACACCGACGCTCGTACACGCGTACGGCTCGATCTCGCAGATGGAACCCACTTGGTCCTTGATCGCAACACGCGTGTTCGTTTTGACACGACCATCCCGCGTGGCGTGGCGTTGCTCACGGGCGCTGTGGTCGCGGATGTCGCTCACTTAGACAATGGGCCGAGCGCGAAGATTACGCTCCCAACGGGGGCTGTCACCGTCTTGGGCACACGCTTGATGCTCACCGCAGCCGATGACCGTAGCACCATCCGTGTCACCCGCGGAAACGTGCGTATCGACGGCCAAGCGGGCTCGTCCATGGAGGTCAAGACGGGGATGGAAGGTGTCCTCGCGCGCGGAATCGCTCCGGCAGTTTCGCCTGCAGTTAACCTAGCATCCAGCGTTTCGTGGAGTGAGCTTGGGACCTCGGTGCACAACGAACCAGACGCGCCTGTGTCGGGTTTGGGTGAGCTTCGTGCGCGACGCCCGGGGCAGACCACTGAGCAAGATCACGCAGTGAGCCTGGTCGCTCACCGAGTGAAAGTGCGCATCGTGGGCAACCTTGCGCGGACTGAGATTGAAGAGGTCTTTCGCAACGAGACCAACAACGAGCTCGAAGGGATCTATCGATTTCCGCTGCCACCGGAGGCGCAGATTGAGCGCCTCGCGTTGGATATCAACGGGCAGATGGAGCAGGGAGCTTTTGTCGACAAGCAACGCGCTGCGGCCATCTGGCGTGGTGTGATTCGCAACGCAGTGCACCCCATTCAACAGCGCACTGAGACTGAAGACTTGGTCTGGGTCCCTGGTCCGTGGCGTGATCCGGCGTTGCTTGAGTGGCAGCGCGGTGGGCGATTTGAGCTGAAGATCTTCCCGATTCCACGACATGGGCAGCGTCGGGTGTCCATCGCATACACCGAGATCCTCGCGCCCAGCGCGGGTGGCTTGCGTCGGTACATCTATCCGCTTGCGCACGACGCAAATGGAAGCACCCGTGTTGAGCAATTTGATGTCGATGTGCAAGTGCAAGGGCATGACCCGCAAGCGGGTGTGCGTGCGCGTGGTTATTCGCTCGCGGATGACACATCAAACCCACAGCCCAATCGCGCACACATGACGTTCTCGCAGGGAGCGTTTGTTCCGGCGGGTGACCTGGTGCTTGAGTATGCGATCCCCGGTGCGAGCGCACCTTCGCAGACCTGGGCGTTTAAGCCAGAGCACACGGCGACGACTATTCCGGCTGCAAATATTCAGCCTAACTCGGGCAACGCACAGGTGGTTCCGCCCACGGTGGTGCCGGCTGTTGATGAGCCCTCGTACGTAGCGATCGCGCTTCGTCCGCAGCTTCCACACTGGAGTGATGCGCGCCCGCGTGACTACGCCATCGTGGTGGATACTTCTCGCTCGATGGTGGGCGAACGCATGGCACGGGCCGCTCGGCTCGCGCGCTCAATGGCCGCTGAGATGGACCCTCGGGACCGCGTGACGGTGCTCGCGTGTGATACAGAGTGCCGCGAAATTCCAGCTCGTTTGCAATATGCCGGAGCCAACACGGTGCGCTCAATCGAGACGTACCTGCAGAGCGAAGCGGCTGCCGGGGCCACCGATTTGGTCGCGCAAATTCGTGCCGGTGTTCGCGCGGTGCCTGCCGTCGCGGGTCGGGATCAACGCATTGTGTATCTTGGTGATGGCGCTGCGAGCGCAGGCTATCGCCGGCCCGATCGGATTGCGCAAGAGGTGATTGACGCGCTTGCGGGATCGCATGCAACCATTACAACGGTTGCCATTGGTGCGGATGCAGACAGCACTGTGCTTAACGCGCTCGCTCGTGCGGGTGGTGGCGTTGCGACTCCGTATGTTCCGGGTGAGACCGTCAGCACGGCGGCGCTCTCGGTGCTTGAGGCAACGTATGGAGTGACCCTTCGTGATCCCTCCATTGTGCTGCCTTCGGGACTGACCGAGGTGACTCCGTCCAAGCTCCCGACCATTCGCGCCGGTGCTGAAGTGCTGATCATGGCACGTATGCGTGATCCGCGAGTGCAAGGCGAAGCGATCCTTCGTGGGACCGTCGGCGGAGAGCCCTTCGAGACGCGGATCCGGCTGGATGTGCAGGCAACGAGCGATCGCGGCAACGCGTTTGTCCCGCGGTTGTTTGCGTCCGCGCGAATCGCCGAGCTTGAGACCACCAACGCGCTTGGTGCAAGAGCTGAAATCGTCGCACTTTCTCAGCGATTTCGCGTTGCGAGTCGCTACACATCGCTCTTGGTTTTAGAGGGCGATCAGATGTATCGCGCGTTTGGTGTCGATCGCAATCTTGCGCCAGAGTCCGACTGGACCGGCGAGGTTGCTTCGGTGTCGACGACCCTTCCTGTTGCGGTCCCTGTGACGGGTACTACGACTGCGCAGCCGTCCTCAGACCCGCGCAACAACAACGGAGGTCTTGCGCACGCAACGCCCGTCGCAGCGTCTCCTCTTCAAGCTGCAGCATCAGCATCAGAGTCGAATCGACAGGACCCGAACGGCGCACGTGAGACGCGCTCGATTGGAGCCAACGCTGAGCCAGTGGGTGCGCTCGGAGAGCTTGAGCGATTGGCAAACTCAGCCCCAAACGATGAGGCTTCGGACGGGATCGCCGCGGGTTTGGTTGGCGCACTTGGTGGCTCAGGTTCAGGCACCGGACAAGGTTATGGCGCAGGAGCCGGCCGCCTGGGTCTCAGCGGCAGCGGCCTAGGCGGCGCAGGACGAGGCGACCTTGCACGAAGTTCAATCGGCGGCGGCGCTGAAAGTGAAGACGACCAAGCGCCGGTTGAGACGGCCGGCGCAGATACCACGACTGCGGGAGAGCAAGCTCCTTTGGGCATGGGTTCTTTGGGCTCGACTGCACCTCGTGCCCGACGTGCGGTGAGCTCAGGACCAATGGGGATCCGCCCCAATATGGCTTCGAATGATCCTATGGCAGATCGCGCAGCCGCACCACCCACGACGCCGATGAACAACGCGGTCGCTGGCGGACGTGTCGCTCCGCAAGCGGTCGTTGCGACACCACGACGCCCAGAGTTTTGGCAGACCAACCGCCCCGGCTCATGGATGCGGCGTATCTGGGAGCGTCACGCGTCGGTGACGGATGCTCCATCCAATGACCTGTTTCGCATCAACCAAGCGCGCACAGCGCTGGCGATGACCCCTGATTCGCGAGCCAAACACCGCGATTTCTACAAGCTGTTGTCGCAGTTTGGTGAGTTTGGCGAGGCTGAGCAAGTCGCGATTCGCTGGACCTCACGGGACGCGCTGGACCCCGACGCGATCATTCGTCTGGCAGAGACCGCTGCACGTCGCGGCGATCGAGCTGGCTCATTGCGCATCCTTGCAGGTGTGGCCGATGTGAAGGGTGACGACCGCGCGCTGATGCAAAAGCTCGTCATGATGTATGACCGCGCACAAGATCCGGCACGCGCCTGTGCGATGCGTATCTCGATGGCAGAGGTGTTTTTCACCGACGCCCAAGTGCTGGCAGATGCTGTTCGTTGCGAGCGTGTTCAGGGGCATGAAGCTTCTGCACAGCGTTGGCTGACGAGCATCACCGAGCCGATGCTTCGAACACAAGTAGACACGATTCTTGCGCGACCCGAAGCAGCAGCTGTCAACAGTGCAGTCCGTGGAGAGCTTGTGGTGAGCGCTTCGTGGAGCGCATCGACGGATCTCGACATTGCTGTGGTCGATCCTCGCGGCAACCGCATCAGCTGGCTCTGGGGCCGCACCCGTGGCCTCACAGTCTCAAACGGCCAGGGAAATGACCGCGAATCCGTAGGTCTCTCGAGCATCACGGCCACCGGCGACTACGTGATTGAGGTGTCTCGTGCGCAACGCAATGGCCCCGCGGTGTCCGGTACGGTCACTGTGCGTGCGATGGGCAATTCGCGAACCTTTCGAGTCAACCTTGCGAGCAACGTGGATACACAGCGAGTCGGCGGCGTGCACGTGACGCGAGAGTCGCGACTGGTCCCGATGAACTAGGATCGCGCGAGAGAGAGGGGGAGTTTTTAGCGCTGTCGGGTTGGCGGGTTGGAGCGGTGATTCGAAGACGTTCCCCGAGCTGCCTACCAATCGTGGTCGCGAGTGGCGGTGCATGTAGCTCGTTCGATGTACGCAGAGTCAAACGCATGCGTTTCTATCTGCCAGAAAAAGACGAGGTTGAGCGTTCGGACTGTGTGTGTGCCAGTCGCGGAAACAAAAGTTACTCGGTTGGAGGAGTTGTCAAAAACGAGCTGTTCTGAGCCGCTGATCGAGCCGTTCCCGGCGGACAGATTTAGCCAGAATACTCCTCCCGCCTCACCCTCGCCGGGCATCCCACCGATCCCAAACCGAAAGTCCGTCGCTCCGATCTGCTCGATTCGTACCCAAGTATTGACGTACAAATTTCCGCGCGGGTTGGATCCAGGTAGGGATCCATGGAGAGGTTGCACTATATCAAAAACGCAACGACCCCGCCAAATACCGTGCAGCGTGCTGTACGACATGCCAGGTGGTGGAGTCCAACGAGGCTCCACCGTTTGTCCGCAAGAGAACAGCGCCAGCGAGGCAAGCACGAACACGAGACGAAGTATGCGCAGTGATTTCATCAGTGATCGGCCTCACCTTGGTTGTTGCTGGGATCGATGACGACAAACTTGCCAATGCTTGGAACATTATATTTGTTCAATACAAATAGCATGTAATGTCCCGGCGGAAAGAGTGTCGAGTTGGCGGGAACCACGAAGTTGGCGGCTTGTCGCGGTCGTTCGAAGACATTTCCGACTCCCTACCAATCACGATCGCGAGTGGCAGTGCATGTGCCTTGCTCGATGTAAGCGCGATCAAATTCATGGAACTCAACCTTCCAGAGAAAACCCAGGTTGAGCGTGCGTTCGGTGTA
>JANNCG010000970.1:0-5136 GCA_031386385.1 Myxococcales bacterium | reverse complement strand
CAAAACCCAGAGCGATGAGGACAAGCCTCCTCGCAAGTGCCTTCGCGCAGAGCGCTCAGGAGCCCCCTCGTCATTGGCATTCCTCAGGGTTGGTGAGAGATGCTCTTGCGGTGCAACAGCGCGGTCAATCAAGCAAATTTGAACTCGGACAACTTCTGAATTCCTCCTTTCACACGCAGCCTAAGAATCTACACGCACAGCATCTCCAACGCCCCCCGAGGAATGCCAATGACGAGCGGGGCTCCTGAGCGCTCTTTGCGCGAGGGCATATGCGAGGAGGCTTGTCCTCATCGCGCCTGCGAGGAGGCTAAGCCCTCATCACTGCCATCAACATCCATCCAACAACCACAATATCTCAGGACTCCCATGCAAAGCCCCGTTTCTCGATCTTGGTCCGTTGGAGCCATTCGCTCGTTGGATGGCGCTTCAGCGAGTCAGGCTTGTCTGCTCCCTGCCGAGCACCTCGTGACCCACGCGATCATCACGGGGATGACCGGCTCCGGCAAAACCGGGCTGCTCATGGTGATGATTGAAGAGGCGCTGAAGAGTGGGGTTCCGGTGTTGGTGGTGGATGTGAAGGGGGATCTTGCCAACGTGGGGTTGGCCTGTGAGGGGTTGGGGGCGGAGACCATTGTTCCGTGGGTGGATCGATCGCAGCCACAGTTGGCGCGGGTCGATCCGCTCGCGTTTGCGCAGGAGGTCGCTGAGCAACGAACGCGTGGGCTTGAGCGATGGGGGCTCAACCAGAGCGACGTTGTGAGCTTTGGCCGTTGTTACAAAAGTCGGATCTTGACGCCTGGAGCAACCATCGCAGAGCCCGTGAATTTGTTGGCGGCCTTGCAAGCGGCACCAGAGCGTTGGCGAGACGAGCTCGATTCAGCACGAGCAAGTCTCACCGCAGCGATCTCATTGATCCTGCGACTGCTTGATCGCGACGCAGATCCAATGCGCTCTCGCGAGCATGTGCTGCTGTCGGTGCTTGCGGAGAGAAGGCTGAGTCAGGGACTTTCTGCCGATTTGGCATCGCTGATTCACGAGCTCGATGAGCCATCCATCGAGACCGTGGGGGCGATGGAGGTCGATGAGTTTCTCTCGAAAGCTAAGCGAAGGGATCTGGCGTCTGCGCTCAACGCGATGCTTGCGTCGCCGTCGTTTGCAGCGTGGCGCTCAGGGTCAGCGATACAACCGCAAGAGTGGTTTGCACCCAATCAAGAGGCGACGCCGTTGACTATTGTGTCCGTCGCCCACTTAGATGATGACGCACGAGCGCGCGTGTTGGGGCTGCTCTTCGAAGAGGTTCTCAGCTGGATGCGCACACAATCCGGAACAAGCGCCCTGCGAGCGCTCGTGGTGATGGATGAGGTGTATGGGTGGGTTCCGCCGCATCCGAAGGATCCGCCGACGAAGAAGCCGTTGGTCTCGCTGTTGAAGCAGGGGCGAGCGTTTGGCGTTGGTGTGGTGTTGGCCACACAGAATCCTATGGATTTGGACTATCGTGCGCTGAGCAACGCGGGCGTCTGGTGCATTGGGAGGTTGCAAACGGATGCCGATCGCGAACGGGTGATTGAGGGGCTGTCGCAGAGCGATGCGAATGATCCGCAGTCCACACGGAATTTGGAGCATTGCGTGAAGGCGTTGAGTAAGCGGTGGTTTGTCATGCGCGATGTGCACGCGGGGAGTGGGGTCGCGCTGCTGCAACCACGGCACACGCTGAGCTGGATGAAGGGGCCGCTTACGGCGGCCGAGTTGAAGCGCCGGGCGGGGGGATGTGAGGACTTGACACAACGACACACGCCGCTTGCAAGGACCAACACGAACGCTCCATAATAACCATGTTGATAATCGAATCCACACTCAGCGCTTTTCCGTACACACCCCTTGCGATCTCTAGCAATGAGGTGGTCCAACGCACCACAAATCCGCAGTGGGTTTGGGTGGCCCTTGAGTCCATTCTGTCGGGATTTGAGGCAACCATGCTGAAGCCCGCTGCCAGCGCCCGATCGATTGTTGCATTTGATGCCGTCTTTTTACTGACTCAGGCCCCCTTCTTTGCAGGGTCCAAGCTGTTTGCGGTGCCGATCGTGCAGGGGATCACCTCGACGCGGGACAAGCCAACCAAGGGCTCGCTGTCGATGGTTTCGTTCGACGATCTAAAACTTGCAGTCAACGCAGCCATGGAGAACAGTCTCGCGAGAATTCTAGATCTTCCGGTGTCTGAGAGTGCGCGCGAAAACATGGCGTACTCAGTGTTTTCGCTCAACCACTGGAGTCTGCGATTGCTGCAATCACTGAGAGACGGAACATTGACTCGCATGAACGGGACGGGGCGTGATGTGGCACGCCTCGCTCAGCGCGCAAACCGGGCCGACCATTTGGCGATGATCTGCATCTACGTTGCCGCACATCCCACGGTGATTGCGAGTGACCGTGTGATGGAGCATCTCGGCGCGAAAAGCGTAGAGGCTGCGGACCCATACATCAGCATGATCGCGCAAATGGGGCTCGTGCACTAATGCCTGCGGTCCGGGAGTTGTGATGTCCGACACGAGCGGTGGCGCTGGCCAAACGTTCGCAGTTGTTCCCGCAACATCGTCACGACCCATCAAGGCGATCACACGCTGAGCTGGATGAAAGGGGCTGGGTCTGTACTCTCATCAATCAGTCGATCGATCTCGGCGCCACATCAACGTCGTCGAAGCGAAGGACACCCACCGCCGCGTAGGGTGCGTCGTCGTTCGCAAACGCGAGCTCGACCAACCGTTCTGCGAGGGCCGACGGCGACGGATGCGTAGCTGCGGCAAACGCGGCGGCGTCGACAGGGACACAAGGTCCGCGGTAGATCGCCTTGCTGAGCAAGATGATTGTATCTCCCGCTCCCACATGGAAGGTCGCAAACGACGGCGGATCCTGATCGGTGGCACCCGGACCGATCGTGCGTAGAAGGACGTTTGGAACGCTGTCGAGCAGCCCGATGTGCTCAGGCTGCTCTCGCTTGACCTGCTCGCGGAGCGTGTGCGGTGTGGTTTGGCCAACAGCGCTGAACCCGCGTGTGTGAATCGCCATGTCACCGCCAATCCAAACCGCATGGACATTCGTCCCTTCGGTCGCGACAGCGAGCAGCACAGCGGTGGGAAGATCCGTCGGGAAGTCACTGTCGCGATCGAGTTGCGTCGGCGCTTGTGCGGCAAACCGATGCCGCGCGCTCAAACGCAGTACGCAATCGAGTTTGAACCGGGCCTGACGTCGCGGCCCATTCCTCGACGAACAGATCCAGCAAGAGCCGCGAACCCGGTGGGTGACAAGTGGAGAACCCGCACTGATACGCATTGGCGAGCGCCGCGAGACACACTTCGCCATCCTCATGCACTCGCACTAAGTCCAGCGGTTGGCCGCCAAACGCCGTCAGGCGCCAACGAAAGGCGGTCGCTGTTCGAACATGCTACGGCACCAAGCAAAGGGACCACGATCGGGCTATTCGATGGCTTAGCGCCACGCTTTGACGGGCGCGTTTTTGGTGGTTCGTTCAACCGGCACGACCCTTAGGGGCTTTCGTCACGCACCGCGTCGCGGTAGAAAGCCATCATGCGTGTGTGCTTTTTTGGCGACAGCTTCGTCAATGGAACCGGTGACGACGATGGGCTCGGCTGGGTGGGCCGTGTCGTGGCGAGCGCTCGTCAACTTGGCCGAGACCTCACCGGCTACAATCTCGGCATCCGCCGCGACACAAGTCGCGACATCGCCGCTCGGTGGTTGCAAGAAGCAAGACTGCGACTGCCCGCCGAGCATGACGGCCGCCTGGTCTTCTCGTTTGGCGCCAACGACTGTACACCGGCCGACCGCGATGGCCGTCCCCGTGTGACAAGTGGGGACTCGCTCGCAAGCGCCGAGAGCATTCTGAAGGCCGCGAGCAGCTGGCTGCCGACGTTGATGATCGGCCCGAGCTGCATCGCCGCGGACCCCGAGACCAACGATCGCGTCTGCGCGTTGTCCGAGGAGTACGCGACGCTGTGTGAGCGGCTCGGCGTTCCGTATTTGGAGCTCTGTCGGCTGACGCTTGGCTCGCCGCAATGGTTGCAGGAGGCCGTTGCGGGAGATGGCGCTCACCCCAACCGCGGCGGCTACGCGCTGATTGCGAATGCTGTCTCCAATTGGGTCAGCTGGCGCGCGTGGGTAGAGATCTCACCGCAAAAATGACTCGCACCGCTTCCGACGATCCTGTGGCGCATCGTTCGAAGTGGCGTCGGACCCGATCGGTGAACTGTCCCGTCCGAGTGTCGATTCACCGCACGCGAGAGACAACCAGGGTAGCAGCGCCCACATCCACAGCGATCGTCTTGCCATCAAAATTTCCGATCCCGTCAACCGTCGGTTGGTGATCGCAGCGCGCGCTCTGCAAACGCGCGAAGAGCGGGAGCGTAGGTAGGCTCTTCGTCTGCGAAGCGAAGCGCGGTCTCCCGATCGATCGTCCCGGTTTGCTCGTAAATTGCACGCAATCGTTCAAACCAGGAGAGTCCAACGGCACGAGCTTGATCGACAATCGGTTTGTACTCTGGGTGTCGGTACCCTTCAAACGGATCCTCGACTCCAAGCGTCATGTACGCGCTGTAAATCGATTGGTTTTCACATCGAACAATCACGTACTCAAGCTCCGGGATCGAATCGTCGCCACCACATCTGGCGACGGTGAAGATCAATTCGAGGAGACCATCAGCATAGGGACCCAATTTGGCTGGGGTAACATCGACTTCGTTGAAGAGTTCGAAGAGAGCTTCGAGTTCGTGTTGATCCTTCGTTGAAACTGGCGACGGTTCTGCGGGGCTGTCGATCGACGCACGAATCGCTGTCACTGCGCGACGTGCGACAGGGAGCGCTTCTGGGAAGATTCCGAGTAGTAATTCGAGCAATTGCGCCTCCCGCAGCAACGCAATACGCACCACGCGCACTCGAAGCTCGGGATCGAGGGCGTAGGTCCATTGCTTGGCTGGGCCTGTCGGTTCTGTGGGGTCGAACGCAAGAAGATCGCGGGTGTAAGACATGGCGGGTGTCACAAAAGTGAGAGGTTTTGGGGACGCGACGTTCAATGCCCATGATGTACGGCCGCACTGCGGAGGTCAACGCTCGGTGCGTGAACCCGGC
>JANNCG010000964.1:0-4128 GCA_031386385.1 Myxococcales bacterium | reverse complement strand
GTCGTGGTGACGGACCCCTGCAAGGACACGCCACCATTCATAGCGGCGGACCAACCCACGACATTGTGATCGGCGAGACGAAAGTCAGCAGTTCGTGACCAGTGCGCGTCCGCGATGTTGAGCGGAGCCGAGCATCGTGCGGGCACTTCCCAGTTGCATGGGCCAGGACCACCGCCAGGGATAGGGCTTGTGCCCAACACAGGCTCTGGCTCACACGCCTCAAAACTTTTGTATTCGAAAGAAGGGTTCCACGCGACTTGATCGCCTGCGATGCTGTCGAGCGCTGAGACGCGCATGTACAAGCGATCGCCGTTGACCATCGCAATGTCGAGTCCGCCTTCTCCACAGCCTGTCGAGCTTGCGCTTGGCGTGCAAGGGCCGTCCGTCAATTGAATCGTGTGATCCCAAACGGGCACGGTTGTGGTCTCGCTGCAGTTGATGCTGTGGATGCGATAAATTCGCACCTGCACACCGTCGGACCCACTGCCTCCAACCCGCGTGATGGGGCCGGTGAGCCTAACCAAACCCTTCTTGGGAGCCACCCAACGCACGATCGGATCGGTGGGATAGAGCTGGCTCGCCAAGCGTGCACGCGCAGCGGGAGGCACGTCAAACCGAAACCCGTACTGGTCCATCCCGCCGAGATAGTAGTCGGGGACCACCTGACCGTTCACCGTTTTGCCAAACGTGCTGCGCGGTGGCGAAGTTGAAAACGGATTGAGGTAGACCTCAAGCTGTGGGGCACCTTCGTGCATCACAGGCCCATGGATCATGTCCACAAATCCGTCTCCATTTACATCGATCATCCGGCGCTGCTGCCGAGACCAGTCGAAGTTTAAGCTTAGCGCTGCGCTAGGCGTGAGCCCGTTAGAAAACAGCAACCGAAGGTTGCCCGCCACGGAGAAGTGGCTAGCAGTTTCGTCACTAAAATCACTAGGTGTTTCTGTCAGCGACGAGTTGACGTACTCGCCCGGCAGCGCGCCCGCACCGAGCTGGCCTCGGCTCAATTGCCACAGCCCAGCACCGTGATCGGTGCGCATAAAATCGGGAATCCCGTCGTTGTTTACGTCGGTCATCGTGTGGTCTGCATGCGTACCAGAGCCACCCGCTTCAAGCGTCGCCTCGGCATGGATGAAGGGCCAGCCCAAACCAAGGCCAATACTCCCGCTTCCGGCGTTGCCGTAGTGCGTGTGAAACTGCTGCTCAGCAACGGGCCCGGCCCATTGAATGCCAGGCGCCATATCAATACCACCCGTCGCGTTGGTCGGGGTGCGATGATATTCAAAATTGTGCGCGTAGAGCAGACCGCCGCTGCTTCCGAGTTGCTCAATTTTTGCGAGCAGAGATTTGCCGGCGTCTCCAGTGGTGTAGGTCAACGCGTACGACCGCACAACGGCGCCGTTCGCTCGAACCACAATGGTCTTCAGTCGGTCCCGTGTTCGCACGTCAAATCCCAGACGCGCGTTGCTCTGCACGTCCTGACGGACGCCACTTTCTCTGGCAAATTCCACGCTATAGTACGGAACTATGTCGATGTTTTCGCCCGTGACGTGCGTAGTGTACTCGATGGAGGAGAGGTAGGACTGCACCCACTCTTCACCGTTTGCGCCGTTGACCCCTTCGAGCGGCTGGTGCGTGTCGACTTGATAGCGATAGTCGATCTGGTTGCCAAAAATATCGCGGACACGCTCAAGGTACCAACGGCCGATGCCGTGGAGATCTGCAGGTTGAGCCAGGCGTCCACTCAGGGACTCACCATAGAAATATTTGGTGCCGTCCCGGCCCGTGACGACCCAGTGAAGCTGGTTGGGGTACTGTCCAAATCGCTCGATGCGATCAAAGCTCCCCTCCACACGACGCTGACAAATGCGCACCCCGCTCACCGCTGGCTGACACACGATCGCAGCGCCATTGAACACATAGGTCTCGTTGTCACTGTCGTACGTCGGCACACCAAAGCGTGTCTCAACCTCGATCGTCGAGACACCCACGTCCCAACCCACACCAACCCAACCATTGGCATGGTTCGACGAGTACGAGATCGACACGTCTGGCTGCATCCCGTTGCGCCCTGGTGGAATCGCAATCGCAAAGCTCGTCGCGGCGGCGCCAGAAGAGTTAGCGCTCGGAGCCGCAATGGTAGTGACTCCGGCGGTCGGGTTAGCTGCTTGAATCCCCGAGATGGTGTTCATGTCCGCAGACCCCGCCTGCGGCGAGTCCGGCGACGCAAGGCTCGCTGCAATGTAGTCGCTAAAGTGGTCTGTGAGTGCTGCCACCCGTGACTCACCTGGCGCCCCGTCGCGCGTCACACTTCGCCAACGACGCTCGCCTTCGTCGTAATAAAATGTTGCAATATCGCTCACATTTGTACCCGCAACGAGCGATGCCGGATCCACGTCGATTGAGACGCGAACAGGCTTTGCGAAGTGCATCCCGTGAGGACCAAAGCGATACCCGCGTCCACCGCGCGTGACGTTTGTCATCCCGGGATCAAGCGCACTGAGCGCAGCGCTCTCAAGGGCGCGCACTGTTACCCGCACGTCGCTCTCAACGGCACCGGCAGGCACCTCAAGTCGTACGCCGCCAAAGCTCAACGTCGCAGCGCGGTCAGGGTGCACCCACTGGCCGTATGGTGCGCCAACGTCTTCGCGCACTCGGGCAGTACCTCGATGTTGCGATGCCGCTGTTGGGACCGCACAACGGTCCACTGAAATCTCACGTAGAAGCTCGGTTCCGTTGTCGAGGAGTGCGCGAACGCGAAGAGATCGCGTGGGATCAGTGCCGCGAACCGGGACTTTCACCGCGAAGGATCCGTCTCGCTCACTCGCAAAACCTTGGGTCGCGTCCCCGACAATCACTTGAAGAGTGCGAACCGCGAGACCACCGCTTTGCACAAATCCACGTACGTAGGCGTTAGGCCCCACACAGTCTCCTGCCATCGGCGCGCTCAGCCCGATGGCCGACACGCTCTCGCCAGTGGGCGCAGGGCTTCCATTCAGCACAAGCTCGGCAATCCCGTTGCCCGACTCACGTGGCCCCGTGGCGCTCACCGCAAACGATGTGGACTCAGCGAGCGAGTCTGCAATGGCGATGCGGTTCCACCCGACGTGCAAATTTGCTAATGGAACACGCAGATGGCTTTCGCGTTCAACGCCATTCGCAACGATGTTAAGCGCGCCGCGAAACGGCTGCTCGACAAAAATCGCCGCTTCGTGCACCTGTGTCGGGACGCCAAAGTTCCACTGCAGTACTTCGGGCTGGCGCTGACCGAGTGAGAGGGTTGTGGATGGCAAGCCATCCGACAGTCCATGCACCCGACTCGCCTGCTCGGCGGTCAACGGCGCGTCATCGACAGCGCGAGCGAGATCCCCCACACACATCACGGATAAGTTATCGACACGATACTCAAACACCTCCGTGGACCGAAGCGGCTCAAACTGCACCTGGTTGCTTCCAGCGTGTAGCGACCCCGCGAGAATCTCTTCGACAGCGACAGACGGTGAACTTGATGGCTCAACATCTGCGGTCGATGCCACGACGCTCTCATTGATGCGGCGGATGAGCGACGTCCAGCTTCGAACGCCGGTGAGCGTGTAGCGCAAAAACGCTCGACGGCACTCAGCGATCTCTGTGATATTGACGCTAAACGTCCCGTTGTGGTCATCACCGAGCCGCGCAGCCGGAGTGACAATTGCCTGTTGATTTTCAGCGCGAAACTCAACAGCACCGACGGTGGCGCCAGCAGCAATTTCGTCGCGAAGCGCAACGCCGGACAAATGTTCTGAAGCGCTGCCTTGCGTCCATACTTCGACTTCGGCGAGACGATCGTCGCCCGATGTCCCCTGCCAGCGAAGGACAAGGTCGGTGGTTGCGGGTGTTGGATCCACGCTGATTCGTTGCCAGCGAGTCGGTGATTCTCGAAGGACAAGAGGTTGAGTGATGGGATTTGCGCCAGCGCCAGCAACGGTAGACTCGTCACGTAGGAGCTGCACTGTCCCGCCTGTGCCAACAACCGCAAAACCTGTCACGATCGAAGCTGTGGGCAGCGTCAAACGAATGGTGTACTCGCCCGCCTCGCCTGTGATTCCACTGTCAAAACGACCATCGACAAGTGCGCGTCCAGCGCCC
>JANNCG010000937.1:0-5413 GCA_031386385.1 Myxococcales bacterium | reverse complement strand
CCCGCCTGGAAGGCCAGCGCGCAGGTCCCGATCCCGCCGTGATGCACCAGCACCGAGGCGCGACGCAGCACGGCCGCCAGGGGCGCAAACCGAACCTGCAAGACCACAGCATCGCGCGACAGCGGAACGCTCTGCGGGGCCATGCCGAGAATCAGGCCACGCCAACCCTGCTGCCGACACACGTCGCGCGCCATGCGGAAAAATTCAGCGCCAGACGCCGAGTGCGAACCACGCGTGAAGACGATGACAGGCCCGCCACAGCCAAGAAAGTCTTGCACTTCGTTGGGCAACGCGTCGGACGGTTGCTCATCCGGCAGCGGAAAGCCCGCGAGCTGCGTGTGGCTGGGCCAATCGGGTTGTGGGCGGGCGTACCACGCGGGGAAAAGGGCGAGGTTCATGTCCGGGGAAAACGCCCAGCGGTCGAACAGCCGCCCAATCGGCGGCAGCTTCAGTTCACGGCGAAATGTGTTGAGCGACGGCAGAAGCAAGGTGCCGACGTAGCCATCCATGCAGCGCCAAAGCAGGCCGCGCACGAAGCGCAGTGCGCCATTCTGGCCTTCGGGAACCGGCAGGACGAATGATTCATGGCGGCTCCGCAAGGGCGCCGGCGTGTGATGCACCGTGATCAAACGCAGATCCATGCCGTCTCGGGCGATCCTGGCGCCGAACAGCCCACTTCGTGCCAGCACCACTGTCCTCCCGCCCGGGTGCTGCTGCTGCAGAAAGCTGTGAACCCAGCGCACCAAGGATAACAAATACTTCAGCTCGCTGCGAAGGAGATAAGTTTGCGATGCGCGGCAATATCGTCGGGATAATCACCGATCCGCGAGAGGTCAGCCGATCACGTGCCCCCTGTCGACGAGCAGGGACACCCAACTGATTGACGTCTTCAATGGTCAACACCGTGGCGTCACGCACGTTTGCGACAAACAAGCGGGGGACACCCTGAATGAGCGCCTCTTCGCGTGGCATTGCAAAAGACCGAGCAGGATGCAAGGTGCCCCACCAATCGTGTTCGCCAGTGCTGTCGAAGACTAAAAACGCGACAACGCTCACCGCAAACATGGTCGCCAGAAGGCGAACGAGCTCACGCAAAGCCGAGCGAATCATCGTCGAAAAATCTGCGAAACGATCACTAGTGCGCCTGCCCCCAGGTATGACCATGGCCACACTCAACCAACAACGGAACGTCAAGCTTCACGACGTTTTCCATCTGCTCTTTCACCATGGCTCGAGTCGCATCGAGATCAGCTTCAGGCACCTCAAACACGAGCTCGTCATGCACCGTAAGAATCATTTTGCTCGGCGAGTTCATACTCTCAAGTTTACGTTGAATGGCCACCATAGCTGCTTTCATGATGTCCGCAGAGGTCCCCTAATCGGCGTGTTTTTGGCCATCCGCTCTGCCTGCAAACGCAAGCCCTTGTTCTCGCTAGTGATCGTTGGCAAAAAGCGACGACGTCCTAATATCGTTCGAACTCCTTCTCCAGCCCGAGCTTGCTCTACAACTTTGTCTAAATATTGTGTGAGACCTTTAAATGTTCGAAAATACGCATCGATAAATCGCGAGGCTTCATCTTTGCTGATCGACAGCTGACGAGCCAGTGCGGACTCGCCTTGTCCATAAATCACTGCAAAATTAACGGTCTTTGCGCGATTGCGTTGCTCTCGAGTGATCTCGCTGGCTGGGAGCTTAAAGATCTCAACTGCAGTCCGAGTATGAACGTCTTGGTTTTGTTGAAACGCGTCAACCAAGATCGGATCTTTGGAGAGATGGGCAAGCACCCGAAGCTCAATTTGCGAGTAATCTGCGGCCAGCAGCACGAAGCCAGGGGGAGCAATAAACGCCTCGCGGATGCGTCGCCCCAGCTCCGTTCGAATCGGAATGTTCTGCAAATTGGGGTTGGTCGAGCTGAGGCGCCCGGTCGCTGCAACGGCCTGATTATAGCTGGTGTGAATCCGTTTTGTGATCGGATGGACCAGCGTGGGGAGCGCGGCGAGATAGGTGCTTTCGAGCTTCGCCAGCGAGCGATGTTCGAGGATTTTTGCAGGCAAAGGATGCTCGTCTTGCAACTCATCAAGGACCTCTGCGTCGGTTGAACGTGAGGTCTTGGTGCGCTTAACGACCCGCAACTTAAGGTCATCAAACAAGATGGTCTCAAGCTGCCGAGGCGAGTTCACATTGAACTCTTTGCCCGCCAACGCAATGAGCTCCTTCTCTAACACCGCGAGCTGCGCCCGCACGTCCACCGACAGCCTCTCAAGCAGCCCGACGTCCAGCAAGACACCCGTCTCTTCCATCCGCGATAGGACCAACGAGAGGGGGATCTCAAGATCATCCATCAGCAAGCGCAGACCATTTTCATCCAGACGCGGGAGCAATTTGGTCGCAAGAATTCGGGTGATATCCGCGTCCTCTGCAGCGTATGTCGTCGCACTTGCAATATCGACTTGTTCAAATGTTAGCTGACTGCCGCGAACTTTTTTGGTCACGACGTCGTACGGAATCATGCGGTACGCAAGCTCTCCGAGCGCCACTTCATCGAGCTTGTGCGAGTGCCTCTCGGGATCGATCAGATAGCTAGCGATCATGGAGTCAAACGAGTACCCCTGCACAGGCATCCCGGCGCGCCGAAGGACTATGTCGTCATATTTGATGTGATGACCACACTTGCGAATCGTTGGGTCGGCGAGCAGGGGTCCGAGTCGAGCCTTCACACTTTCTCTTGGAATTTGCGGAGGATCCCCGATGACGCGGTGCCCGACGGGGATATACACGGCCTCATCTGGCGTGTATGCGAGCGACACTCCGACGAGCTCGGCACGCGACGGTTCAATCGACGTCGTCTCTGTATCGAGACCGATAAAGCCCACTCGGCGACACTCTGCAATCACTCGATCGAGCTCTTCGATGGTTGTGACGGCGGTGTACTTTTTTGAGCTCGCGTCTCGCATGGGTTTGGACTCAACCGTTGGCGACGCTTTTGCTCTCGCAACACCACTCGCAACACCACTCGCGGGGCCGCTTGCGTCAGCTTTGGTGCCACCACTTTCAGAGCGCTCACGCTCGGCGGCTTCGAACTGATCGAGCAGGCGCCCAAACTCAAGGTCTGTGTAGAGTTTGCGAATGTGATCGGCGTTCCATCCGCCGTAGACGAGCTCTTCGAGATTGAGGGTGATTGGAAGATCGTGAACGAGTTGCACAAGCCTGTAAGAAAGCCTGGCGTTTTCTTGCTCTTTCTCGAGATTGTCTTTGAGTTTGCCTTTGAGCTTCGAGGTATTCGCGAGCACCCCTTCGACTGAGCCATAGTCGTTGATCAACTTCGCGGCGGTCTTCTCGCCAATGCCCGACACTCCCGGAACGTTGTCGGACGTGTCTCCCATGAGCGCCAACAGATCAGCGATTTTTGTCGGCTCAACTCCCCACTTTTCTTTCACCTCTGCCGCCCCATACACCACGTTGCGCATTGCATCCCACTGCAACACGTCATCACCAACAAGCTGCATAAGGTCTTTGTCTGCCGAACAAACAACAGTTATCAGCCCATGCTTGCGCGACTCGCGCACCACTGCGGCAAGAAGGTCATCAGCCTCAAATCCCTCTCGCTGAAGCACTGGAATCGCCCACGCCTCAACAAGCTCGCGACAGCGGTGCATCTGAGGCGGCAGGTCGGCTGGTGGTGGTGGACGATGTGCTTTGTACTCTGGATAGATCTCGTTGCGAAAACTGAGATCCCTCGCAGAGTCCATCGCCACGGCGAGATACTTAGGCTTCTGCTCACGGACTAACCGCGCGAGCATGTTGGCCACACCCATCACCGCGTGCGTGACTTCTCCCTTTGAGTTCGAGAGAGGTCGCAAGCCATGGTACGCGCGATACACGTAGCCCGAGAGGTCAAGAACGTAGCAAACCTTTGGGTCACCAACAGGTGGGAGCGATGCAACCATTTGAGGCAAACTTCATAGCATCCAATGCCAACGAACCACGAGTTTGCGACGACTCAACCGCCCCGTTGGGACAGAGTAGGTCACGCTGAATTCACGGCCGAATCCGCGCTCTACTGACTGGGAGCTAATTGAGTCATATATGGGAGATTAATATCCCATGTAAGCGGTGAGCTATCTCTGACAAATTCTATTTTTGGCAGGAAATTCAACACTTCTCCCCAATTGCCAAAATGTTGGGTGAAACTCAACACATCACAGGATTGTGTTGTCTATAGATTGACACTTTGGCCTTTCGGAGCACCCGTGGCACGGGCCTCGCATTGGTCTGTGTCGGTTCGAAGATCCACCAATGGCCTCGGACAACGTCAACAAGTTCGAACGATCATCTACAGGAGTTAGTCATGCGTGCAGGTCGAGTATCGCTATTAGTTGGAGGAGCAGTGGCAGCGATGTCCCTCGCTGGTTGTGAGGGGGCTTCTGTCAATGAAGAAGGTACCGTTAGCGAGATTCGCAACGGCGCCCCAACTGCTGAGTATGCAGCCACTGCGTTGCTCGACATGGGTGGTGGTCGCTGCACCGCTGCGATGATCGCTCCGCGAGTTGTCCTGACTGCGGGTCACTGCGTGACAGACACTCGCACATTTACCGTGACGCTTCCTAACGCTGGCAACATTCGCGCAAACGGCACCCGCGTTTGGACTCAGTATCAGTCATGGGGCGGATCGGTGAACCCCAACACGCTGGATGTCGCGTTGATCGCGCTGGATCGTCCATTGGCAGTGCAATATCCATACGTTGGTTGCCGTCAGGTTCCAGACGGAACACTCGCTGTTGATGTCGGTCGCGTGCGCAACCTCACCGTCACCAACTCGATCTGGACCGGTCGTCCCGTACGGCTTACCGACGGACGAAGTTCGGGCTTTCCACACTCGTACTCATCCGACGAAATCATCGAGCCGGGCGACTCAGGTGGTCCGGTGTATGCTCAGTTGACGCGCGAAATCGCTGGCGTTGGCGATCAACTCCCAGGTCTCACCAAGTTCTTGACCATCGTCGCAGTTCACTCCGGTGGCGGCGGCGGCTCGCAAGTACTGTCGAAGACTCACGAAGCCTGCGACGCGATCGTCAGCTTCGTCCGTGACAACGGCGGCTGGGGCGACACTGGCGGGCTTCTGCCTCCACGGGCTGGCGGAGGCAACTACCCAGGCGGCGGCGGAGGAATGATGCCACCTCCACCACCTCCACCACCTCCACCACCTCCTCCTCCACCTCCTGCAGATGCATGCACTGCACGCGCAATGACATGCGGTGACTGCACGCCGATTGCAGGATGTGGTTGGTGCGGCGCGAGCAACGCTTGCGTTGCGGTCGATCGAAGCGGAAACCCGATCAACGCATGTGCGAGTGATTTTGCACTCAATCCGCCAGATTGCTCGGGCATGATGCCACCTCCGCCACCACCACC
>JANNCG010000935.1:0-3971 GCA_031386385.1 Myxococcales bacterium | reverse complement strand
GCCGCATCCCTGGCCTTTGATTTGCGCGACTGAATGGTGAACGAGAGCCCCGAATCGCCCCAATCTCGTCGCGCCCGTCCGAGCCGAACGAGCGAGTCTCGCACGGCAGCAGCGTCTTCTGTGGACTTCATCGCACACATAGCAGCATCGCGAAAGAGTGCAGCATAGGCCCGACCGCTCTCGCTGTCGTACAGCTCCTCCCAGGCATCCGCACGAAGACTTTCTTGCGTGTCCCACTCGTCAAGCGCCGCAAGATATCCCCGTAGCTCGGTGATTGCGATCTGGCGACGAGTGTCGGCGCTTAAATTCAAGTCGTCCTGCTCAGACTCCAGATCGCGCTCACCAATGGACCAACAGAGTGCCCGTACCGTCAGTCTATCTGTCGCGAGCCACGGCCACATCGCCCACGCGAGGTCCACCGCGACGGCATAAATAAAAGCTCTCGTTGCCGCGCGATCACGAGCCGCAGCGGGGTCAAGTGTCGAGAGCAACGAAGCAAACTCAACGCCATCGGTGGTGCCCTTCCACCACGTCGAAAACGCTGGTTGCACCGCGGTCACCACCGCCACTCGCGCATCTCCGCTTGGATCCCACTCTTGGGCCATCGCGTGCATCCGCGCGAAGCTCGGCACGTTGAGTGCGTCACGCACCCGAGAGAGCAACCGTGCGGGACCGTCGGTGTTGCGACGAGTCGTGAATCCCTCAGCCTTCGCAAACGCGTCCACATCTGAACCATTGAACTCTCGCTCAAGCAAGCTCGACGGAAACACTGCAATCTGCCGGTCCAAATCACGCACAAGCGCCCGCGTCACCGCTCGCGCTTGCGTCTCGCCGACGGCCTGAATGACCTGCGTCATCGCGCGGTCAAATGGGTTTTTTCGCTCATTGCTCATCGCTGCACACCATCGTCAGGGGAAATGTCGATACGGGCATTGTCGTTCTTACCACGTGTTTTTCGCACGAAGCAGTGGACACGCAGTTGAGGCCTGCCCGCTTGTTAGGGCAGACAGGTCTCACCTCTTGGTCCTTGTTGTGAAACTTGGACTGAGAGGGCTGCTGACTAGGCCGGTTACCCGGATTCGCTACCTTAGGACCGTTATAGTTACGGAGTATCCCGCGTCTGTACCGCCCGACGGCGATGAGCGCGCTGAGTACTACGCACGGGATCGCGGGCGGTCAACGGGGGCTAGCGACGAATCTCCGAGAAAAGGGATTCGATCGCTGGCCGAGCGGAGATTGATCGCTAACTCATCCCCAACGTGCGCTCGAACTCAAGCGTCACGGGGTAGAGCGACTCAGCCGGAAGAAGCGCTTTGGCTCGATCGATGCGTCGCTCGTTGAGCAGGGTTCGAATTTTTCTCACTCGCTCAGACACATCCTCAATCCGCGTGACCCAATCGTCTACATACTCGCTGATAATGTGCCGGCTAAGTCCTACTTGGATGCTGTAGTGTCCCAATCCGTGACCTTGTAGCGAGCGCTCGGTGTCCCACTGTACGTGCACTTTGGCGCTCTCAAACGCAAGCTGCCATTCTGTATAGCTCTTAAACTGTTTCGAACCGGGGTCCGTTGAGACCGCGAGCCCGAGCGCCCGATCCCAGCCCGTGCGCGTGATGTGCACCGCGAGTGTGCGCTCTTGGCCGGCGCGCATCCCCCAGTTGCTGCGCGCCATGAGCCACAAGAAGCTTGGTTTTATCCCAGCTCATTCGGCGCAGCGAAAACGGCGCGACAAACGTGCCCGCCCGCAGCGCGGCGTCGGCGATGGCGGGTGAAAACGCTTGGTACACCACGATGGTTGAGCGGTTAAAATCTGCGCGAATTTGGTGAAGTCCGTGCGTCGGCATCTGCGTGGCGCGGTGATAATAACGGCGCGACCCAAGCGCAATGGATGGGACGGACGATCAGGGAGCGGTGCCACGATAAAAAATCTCGCTTCCGTAGAGTGACGGGGTTGGCAGTTCATGTAAGCTGTAGCGATGCAAGAGGGTCCACGGTGGACGGTGTCGATAATTCACAGTTGTATCATGAATAATCAATATTTGCAGCGTACGGTGTTGTTGAAGGGCGATATGCAGTGGGTGACGTTTGCGCTGTCACTGTCTCTGGGACTTGTGGCGTGTGCGCCCGAGAAGCCGTTTATCCCTGGGACTATGCAGCCCGCGTTGCTGCTGTCGTCCATGGGGCTCTTCACCGGAACGCTCAGCGCGCAACAGCCCACGGCGAACGGCGTGATGTATGACGTGAACGTGCCGCTGTTTTCGGACTATGCGCGCAAGCGGAGGTTTATCTTTGTTCCGCCGGGACAACCGTTGGGGTACGAGGGGCTTGGGTACTGGCAATTGCCGCTCGGTGCGATCATCGTGAAGACGTTTTCGTATCCGATTGATGCGCGAAATTTAGCGCTCGGTGAGCGGTTGATCGAGACCCGCTTGTTGGTCCAACAGACAGACGGTCTTCATGGCTACACCTTCGCGTGGAACGCCGCGCAGACCGACGCCGACTACATCGCCGATGGACGCACAGTGCCCGTCCAATGGATCAACGAAGCGGGGGTCGCGACGACGGGAAACTATGTGATTCCCACGCAAGTTGCGTGCAGAACGTGTCACCAGAGCTATGGAAAGCTCTCGGTCATCGGCCTCCGAACGGCGCAGCTCGACCGCTTGGTTGACGACGGCCGCGGACCTATGAACCAGCTGCTGCACTTTGTGGAGCGAGGGGTTCTCCCTGCGACCGCGCCGATCGCGGGGCAGCACATGCGCTTGGCCGCTCTCGACGATCCCAATGCGAGCGTTGAGCTTCGTGCGCGAAGCTACATGGACGCTAACTGCGGTCACTGCCATCACAGCGGCGGGTACGCCAGAGCGAGCAGCACCATTCGTTTGCGAATGATCGACCATGCGCCAACCACGGACGCACAACTGGGGATTTGTTTGCGCGCAAACGTCGGACTTGAGGGGCGGGTGCGGCTGGTGGTTCCGGGAGCGCCAGAGCAGTCTGAGCTGATTACGCGGTTGTATGCGCGCAATCCGCACGATCACATGCCGCGCTCGACCAACCAGCTGGTGCACGAAGAGGCCGCCACCGTACTGCGCGCGTGGATCACTGGGCTGCCTCCGCAGGTGTGTCCTCCGTAGGATCCATGATCCCGTTTGTTCAACTATAGAATGCATCATGGGCCCCTTTCGCTAGCGTTGCGTCTTCAATGGTTAGAATGATTGCGCGGGGCATTGCGCATTGATAGCCTTCGAAGCATGAGTTTTTTGAGTCCAACACCGCGCCCGTCCGAAGAAGAGCGCTTCGCGGCGATTAACGAAGCCCTCGCGCCACACGGTTTTATGGCGCAATACCAGGCGGGCGCCGATGAGATTCTTCGGCGATTTTTGCCCGTCAAAGAGTTCTCGGCGGTAGAGGAGTTTGGCTCATCCGTCCGTGCGCAGATCGACGGTCGCGATGTGGGCGTGGCTGAGTACCGATATTCCACCACCGATCAAGAGGGCAATACGTCTTGGAGCACGACACACGTTGCCGTGGTGCTGGACCCAAATATTGTAGGCACGGCGAGCATTGTGGACGATTGGAAGGCCGGCACGGGAGGCAAGATCCTGAATGCAGCACTCTGGATCCCGCCGTTTACGATCGTGAAGGCGATTCAGTTGCTGTTTGACAGCAAAAATCTTGATCACCAAATCGGAGATGCGACCTTTGACAATCGCTACAAAGTCCACGCCGAGACGCCTGAGCTCGCATCGCATGTCTTTCATCCAGCATTTCGTGAAGCGATTTTGCAGATGGATTTTCATGGTGCGCTAGAGGTTCGTCACGGCGCGTTGATCTTCTCGGTGAAGGGAGCAGGCTTTGACCCTGCGGGTCTGATGCGCACCCTCGGGCATGTACCGCTCTTGATCGCTGGCGCACTGAACCGTACCGCCGCGACCTATCGGTAGTGTCGCCCGACTGCGGGCAAACCG
>JANNCG010000912.1:0-3623 GCA_031386385.1 Myxococcales bacterium | reverse complement strand
GCGCTCACCATCGGATCGATCGCGCGTGAGTTTGGCGGTGAGCTGGCAGAAAACGATGCGCTGTACACTCGGTACGCAACGGCGCTTGATCGCGTCGAAGCAGGCACCGATGAATTGGAATCGGGCGCAGAAATCGTGCGGTTTTCGGTCGATGTGCTGGCAGATGGCGGGCACGCGATCGAGCGACACCGGTGCGTCTTGTGTGGCAAGCGGGCACCCAATGAGCGAAGCGTGCAGTTTAACGCAGAGGCTGGTGGGGTCCGGTGCTCAAGTTGTGGCGGCGGGCCGTTTGTGCTCACAAGCGCGCAACGTGTGAGCCTTGAAGCCGTGTTGATAGGCGACACGTCACACTTTGCGCCGTGGATGCTTCGGTGGATCGCGTACATGCTCGGTGCGCACTTTCGCAACGCACGTGCAACGATCGAAAAAGTGACGGGGTACTGGACCCCTTCCCCGAGCGCGGCAAAACCAATATTGTGAGTGATCGAGCGGCTACACTCTCTCAGCTCACGTGCTTGCGAAACAGCCCTGTGACCACACCCACGATGGCAAACTCGCTGTGCTCAAGCTGCGAGCGCATGACCACAATGGGGCCGTACTTTTTGTTCTCCGGCTGCAGACGAATCGCGTCTTTCTCAGGAAAATACCGCTTCAAAGTCCCCGTCCCGTTCACACGTGCGACGACAATATCTCCGCGTTTTGCCTCGGGCGTGCGCCGCACAAACACCGTGTCGCCATCAAAAATGCCCGCGTCGATCATGGAGTCGCCTGAGACCTCAAGCGCGAAGATCTCAGCCGCTGCGCTGGTCCCAAGCATCGCGCGATCGATGGTAAACGAGCCATTGTCGCCTTCATAGAGCTCGTTGAGCGAACCTGTAGCGACAACGCCTTTGATCTTCATCGTGATGGTCCCATCTTCATTGGTCGTTTCGTTGTGCGAGCCCGAGATCATGGTGTTGGCTGCGTTTGTTCCATGGTTTTTTGACCCCCGGCGCTCATCGAGGTCCGTGGGTTGCAGCGCTCGGGACTTCATACTGTCTCGTCGCAGATAGCCTTTGCGCTCAAGCGCCGTGAGGTGATCGTTGACGCCGTTGGTGCTCTTTATCCCCATAAAAGCCCCGATTTCTCTCAACGAAGGCGGGTAGCCAGCGTCCAAAATACACTGGTTGATAAAGTCCAAAATCATCCGTTGTCGCTCGGTGAGCGGTAGCCTCGCGTCCATGATTCGGGACGGTACTGAACACAAGCACAGACTGTCAAATTATCAGGTATTGAATTTGTTCAAGACTTGTGAGTCGAGTTGACAATACACCGTGAATTTACCAGCGATCGCCCCCATTTCTTGTCGCTTGTTTTGAGGGAATCGAAACTCCTGCTAACGGCGTTAGACGGCACACCTCGACAGCCGCCTCAGACCATGCAGCCAAGATCCACTCAGCCTCTGTTGTCTCTAAGCGCCGCGCATTCTCGCGCGTGGGTTGTCCGTTTTGCGCAGTGCACACTCGCCCTGATGCTGGTGCTCTTTGCCGAGACGGCGACCGCTCAGGTCACCAACGGCCTGCAAAATCGCCCACAAGCAAGCGCACGCTCGACTCGTCGGCAGCGACGCCGAAGGCCACGCCCGCCCACCTTCTCCATGGGCTTCGCAAACCTCGGAACCCTGCAAAACGGCATCCAGCTCCCCGAGACCTCCACCGTCCGCTACATGCCTGGTCGCCCTCATCACCACGGGACTGAAGAGCTCATTGGGCTCGTTAACCGTGCCGCCGCTGCGGTCAATCGTGAGACCCCTGGCAAGCTCACCGTCGGTGACATGAGCGATCACGATGGAGGACCCATCGGGCACCACGCCTCACACCAGTCAGGACGCGACGTGGACATTGGATTTTACGTCACCGATAGCCGTGGACGCCCCGCCGAGGCCGACGACTACATCTCGTTTAACGGCCAGGGACGTCCCATGGCCGGTGGCAATCTGCGCTTCGATGTCGCGCGCAATTGGGCGCTCATCAACGCCCTGATCACCGACCCAAGCGTCGGGATCGACCACATCTTTGTCTCAACTCCTCTGCGAGCGCTGCTCATCAACCACGCCCGGGCCATTCACGCTCGACCCATGGCCATTGTGCGGGCGCAGCTGGTGTTGCACCAACCGAGGCACGCGCTGCCCCACAGCAATCACTTTCACGTGCGAATTGACTGCCCTCCCGGCGACACTCAGTGCCGCGAAGGCATTCACGTGCGACCCCGAGCTCGAGTGCGGCGCCGCGGACGGGGCCGGCCCGCACTTCAGCACCGCGCACGTCCAGCACACTCTGGCAGACAAAGTCCGGCAGCAGACGTCGAGCGCATCGCGCACCGCTAGTCTCATCGCCAAAGCGCCGAGGGTCGTGTTAGAACACCGGGAGCATGGCAAAGCCCTGGACCATTGTGACCGACAACCTCACCGGCTACGATCTCGAAGACATCGAGACCCCACAGCGGCGCGAGATGGCCTGCCCGTCTTGTGAAAAAACCGGGATTTTTACTGAAAAAGTCCTCGTCAAAAACCTCAAGATGTTCGGCGTTTCCGTCGTCAGCGTTGAGCCTGAGCGGCGCGTGTATCAGTGCCCCTTTTGCCAGTCCGCGGTCGAGCCACCTCCCGATGTTGCTCTCGCACCCGATGACCCACGTGTCGCGGCGTTGAAAAGACGCATGGCCAAGGCGCGCGAAGACGTGGATGTATGGACTCGCCGCGCAGACCTCGCCGCACGCGCCGGGGACGACGTGTTGGCAAAAGAGGCCCAAACGGTGGCTGAGCAAAATCGCGAGACCGCTGAAAACTATGCCGCAGAGATCGCCGCGCTCACCAGCACCGACGGAGCAGGAACCGCAAGCACCACAGAGAAGCCGAGCGTTGTGGCACGAAAAACCCCGGGCGGAATCAAGCGCGAAGAGCCCTCCGTGGACCGAGACTTTGCCGCGCTCAAAGCGCGACTCGGAAGCAAGCCCGCGAGCGCCGAGAGCGCCACTTCAACACCCCCGCGAAAGCCCGCGTACGAGCCCGAAGAGCAAGAGGTACGAGACGCACGGATTGATCGCGAAGCTGACGACGAGCTGAGTATTTTGAAGGCCAGATTGCAGGGCAAATCGAGTTTTACGAGCGCCGCCAAAACCCCTGAGAAGTCGCCCGGAGCCGCTGTTGCAGCTCTCGCAAATCTTGCAAATCCCCTCGCCTCCGGCGGTACGACGGACGAAAGCCCCCAGAGTCGCGATGATCTCAGTTGGTTTCGGCCACGCGATGAGTCGGCAGTGAGCGACGTGGACGCTTATGCGCCAGGGGCGAGTGTAGGCGCGGGAGCGACGGAGTATGTTCCATCGGGAGCCGCGACAGAACAGTCGGCCATGCAAGCGAGTGGCACTGCGTCCAAGTTGCGCGACGATGGTGCTGGCGACGGCGACGACGATGGGGACGACCCGGTGGCGGCGTTGAAGCGCAAATTGAAAAAGTGAGCGATCTCAACGCGCCTACGTAGCCGCGCGCTTGCCTTGGAGGGGTGCGAAAACTGCTACATTTGGGGCCCAGAGTTGTGTTACTGATTTGCGCATGAACGCTTTCACGCTCGCGCTTGTTGCGCAAACCA
>JANNCG010000850.1:0-6331 GCA_031386385.1 Myxococcales bacterium | reverse complement strand
GCAGCCGGTGTTCGAAGCGACACCGCACGCGCCGTTGCATCGGGGCGAAGGACCACGGCGGTGTACGGTGACTCAACCATATCGTCCGAGGTGCCTGGCGTGCCCACGGTGACTGTGATCACCAGTTCGCCGTTGGCGGCGTGCATCATGGAGAGGGGCTCACCGCCGTGTTGAAACGCAGAAAATACGCTACGCGGAGAGCGAATCATCCCGTGATCAATTTGCGCCGCGCGCACGGTCTCGTGGTCGGACCAGACCATCATGAGGGCCGCGCTGGTCCCGTGAAGAACCGCGCGATGTTGTCCCATCGCCAAGGGGTCGGCCATAGGATCGTGTTGTGTTAACGCTGCTCGAGCAGCGGGACTGTCGCCGACGACTAACAACGCGCGCACTCTCGTTGTGGGGTCGCTTCGATGAACGGCGCGAGCGAGGAGGACCTGCGTGGTGCTCCCCGTTCGAAGCGCGTCATCAATGATGATCTCTTCGGACGTCGCCCGCGAGATCTGCACTGGCGCGGACGGAACCCCATCGCGAACACCCAGTAAATACACAGCTAAATTTCCGTTTTCAGTGCGTCCGTAGCCCACCACAGCCGCGCCGTTGCGCACAAAGCGAGCGGAGCTTATGCTCGTGAGTGAAGACCGAATGGCGGTGAGCGTTCCCCCGCCGGTTGAGCGCAAGATCCATCCATCACTCGTGATGGCCACGGCATTGTTGGCGATCAGCGAAGCGTCCAAGAGCGTCCCAGTAGCTTGCACTGCTGCTCCGTTGCTTACGCGCTGAGTGAGCGAGACCGAAGGCGCGACGTGCTCTAGTGGGCCTTGTGGTTGCGCTCTGCGTGTCGCAAAGATCACCGTCTCACCGTTGCTGCGCACCACTGGCATTGTGCGGGTCCCATCGGTGATATTGGCGTTTGGGGTTTGGTGCTGAAGAATGCTGGTGGCTTGGGTCACGGGCATACACTGTTGCAGACTCGCGGGTTGCAAGCTGCTCACAGGAGCGTCTTCCGGTGGCGAGGGCTCTTGCCGCATGCTCGCGGTGGGCAACAACGCAGCGTTGGCTTCTTGTGCTTCGTTGCATGCGATTTTGGTAAGCCCGAGGACCGGATTTCCATCGTCGGCGCGGGCGTCAAAGGCCACCCATGCGTCCCCGGCGAGGCTTGGGTTTGCCGCCACGATGGTCTGCGATGAGCGCAGGCGCATGGACGAGAGCGAGGCGTGTCGTCCAATCCATTCTCCCTGCGAATTAGCTAGAGAAATATTGATCGATCCGGTCGCATCATCCGTCGCGTGAGACAAGCTCACCACACCCACCAGGTTGCGTGTCATGGCCACAGACACCGGATCCACGAGGTTGCTTTGCGAGAACACGGCTGTGGTGATGGGTGCGGCGTCCTCGGTGATGTTGCGCAGTCGCACCACCGACGAAGTTCCCGATCGCGTGACATAAGAATACAGCAACTGGGCGCGGCTCTGTACGTAGCTCGCGTTGCTGCCTTGGCGAGTGATCAGTGCCGGAGCTTCGCCAAGGCGCGCACTCCACAGGCTGCTCGGAATCGCGTTGTCTTGAGCGAGCCACTGCCAGTGGTTGTTGAAGTATCCCAGCGCGGGGTGTTGCGTGAGGCTAAAGGTGGGCGATCCACTTGAGGATCGTACCGTGGCGGTGCTGGCAGAGATCTCTATAGTCAGCAGTTTAGAACTGGTATCTTGCGTGGCAAATCCCAGCACCAATGTGTTTTCTCGCGAGGTGAGCACCGGAGGGCCAAGGCCCATCGTGGTGGCCTCTCGCCACTGCATGGCTTTGCCGTGAAGCGGATCCCGTGCTGCGGTGACGGTCGTGACGCCAGCGATATCCGTCCACCCGCGAGGAGCGCCCGAGGGATCCAATCGCATCAAGACTATACGCTCATCCGTGAGACTGCCGGTGTGATCGCGCCACGCTAACGCAAAGCCATCGGGCAACACAGTCATCGCCGGGGCAGAGGCGTTGACCGCGCCGTCAACGGTTCTTGGTTCGCCGTCGGGGTGTCCATCGACACGAAGAATAGCTACGCGCAAAACCTTCTCGTGAGCTGCATTTTCGCTGATAAAAGCGATCGCTCCACCCTGCGTGCTTCGCACCATCGCTGCCTCTGATGGCACCCCTGTGCTGAGCGACGCGATCGAGATCAGCTCGTCGCCTTGCGCGCTACACACCGGAATGGTCGGAGCGCCCACGGCGTCCACCTGCGCCGCCGTCATGGGTCCGGCTTGGTCTCCCGATGGCCTAACTGGCGGAGCCATCCCGACGGATGCAAGCACCGGTGTCGTGGGCCTGCAGTGGATCAGCGCGCCACACAAGGCCAAGCTGGGTGAAAGTACATACAAAGGGATCCGAGTCATATCGGTACGAAGGTATCGCACCGTGCGCTCAAGACAACGAGCGAGTGTGGTTGGTTCGCTGTATGACTGGCCGAGCCGAGACGGCGTCCCGTCCATGGGGGAGTGCGTCGAATCTGCGGGTTGGTGATAGTCTCGGCCCACTATGCGAAGTCGAACTTCTGTTGTGGCGCTTTTTTCAGTTGTGGTGGCGTTTGGCACATCGGCCTCTGGCGACTGGCCGATGATTGGGCAGAATCCACAGCGTACTGCACGGGCCACTGAGCCGAGCCGGTTGAGCAGTCCTGCTATCACCTGGCGACACTATTTGGGCGGTGCTGTGGCGCAAGGACAGCTGATATCGGCACAGGTAGATGGCGTCGGACTAAACGAGTTGGTCTTCATTTCGAGTGGAAAATTAGTGGTCAAACGCCCTGACGACACTCTTTTATGGGAGTCCGCACCAATGGGACTCGCGCGCATTGAGGGGATCGCAGACTTCAACGGCGACGGTCAGCAAGAGATCGTCGCGTCGGGTCGACCGGGGATGGTGGCCGTGTTTGCGCTGCGCGATGGGGCGCTTCGCTGGCGGACCGACCCTGCGGACTTTAGTCCACTGTTGGGTGAGGTTCGGATTGCTCGACTCAACGCCGACATGCTGCCGGATTTGTACGTCGCTGACCTTGCGGCGAGCCAGTTGGTTCCGCGGCCAGAGTCGATGTTTGGCTACAGCTTTGCGATGGGATTTGGTGGTGGCGTTGATATGGCCATGGGGGCCCAGCGGATCTGGCAGCTCCCTACGGGACGAGACACAGCGCAGAGCTTTCAAGACGTGCTCGCGGACTTGAACAACGATGGAGTGCCCGAGTTGGTCGCGTTTGGAAGTCGATACGCCTACCTGTACAACGCTCGAACAGGCACAAAAATCGCCTCCGGCGGGCCGGACCCCAATGGCGGGTTTTCTCTGGGAATCACCCTGCCATTTGGGCTGATATCAACGCACCTTGTCGACGTCGACAATGACGGATCCATGGACATTGTTGGGTTTAGTAACAACGCCTACCCCCTTCCAGATACGTCCCGGCATGTACTTGTTATGAGCTATGATTCAAGCCGTCCCGTCGGCGACAGGCTCTATCGTCGCTGGTCTCGCGGTGCCCCCGACCTGATGACGGATGCGCACCTATTTGCCGAGAACACCGTCGCCGATCTTGATGGCGATATGCGTCCAGAGATCGTCACGACCTTTCGCGAGGGCGCCAGAACTCAAACGTACATCTTCAACGCCGCGACGGGTGCGGTGCGCGCGACGATTGATAACGCCTCAGTTGTCGGTGTGTACAGTGATCTCAATGACGGACAGCGCCCCGTCGTGCTCGTTCGTCGTGGAGGCAGTCTCGAAGGTTATCGTGGGATACCGCTCACCGGAGCCGCGCTCGCCGCGCCGACATTCACCCTTGGCGACGGCGTGGTGCCTCGCTATTTGGACAACGCGCGATCGCTCGGCGCTGGGGCAAAAACCTACCCAATTACGTCCCCATTACCCGGTGCGGGGATGCGGCGAGGGATTGTGATCGTGCGCAACAATGGCGTTGAGAGCTATGACGTGTCGATGGGCGCGATGCCCGCGATGGCTGGGCGATATGCTTTTCCGGCGGATGTCACCTGGAGCACGATTGTGCCGCAAGATAATGTATCTGTTATGGGACAAGGGCTGCTTATCGCGCAGACAGATGGGTACATTGTCGCGGTTGATCCGGCGCTGCGAGCGTTGAATCAAGGGAGCGTTGAGTTTCCTGAGCGTGGCGTACGTTGCGGTGGGTTTTATTCAGGTGCTTTTGGCCTCGGTGCGATACCGACCGCAGCGCGGCTCGATCCCGATGTCCTTCACTCCGACGTCGTGACCGTGGACGGCAGGGGAATTCTCAACCGTCTTGATGTCAGCAGAGCCTCTTTAGCGAGACCGCCTGTGACGCGATTTCAGCGCCCTGGAGCGAGGTTTCCGCTGCTTGAGAGCACGGTGGCAGGTCCCGTACGCGACTTGATTGTGAGCCAAATCGGCCGCAGTGTGGTGGGTCTCTCGGTCGATGGGATGCGCGAGGTGTTTCGCATTGATGCGGCGACGGCCGAGCAGTCCATCTCGGGCGACACTGTCCCGCTGCGAGACGGCCTGCGTACGCGCTACGCTGCGCCCGTAAACGGAACCAATGGTCTGGGTCAAATCACTGCGGTGGATCCGATGGCAACGGTGGCATGGCGCACAGCGGCAATCGCAACGGGCAGCAGTATTCCAGGCTATCTCGCTGTGGATGAGCTCGACAACGATGGCGCCGACGATGTGCTCGTGACGTTCAACGCGATGAAGCTGTACAGCGGTCGTACGGGTGCGTTGTTAGGCAGTTCGCGCTTTACTGGGTACGCTGCGATGCCGATCACCGTTCGTGGACTGATGGCATCGGTGACGCATTTGTTTATGGCCTCCGCGGGGCCTCCGGCAGCGGCAACACTGCCACGACCGTTGGTGGGTGACTTTGATTCTACATGGGTATATCCAAACACTTTCAGCGCAACACGGCAGTTTGCTGGAGTGGTTCAGTGCATGGATGGACTTCGGGTGGCGCAAGCACGAGACCTCAACGCAGAGCTAACCATTGTCCCCGCCGCAACATTTCGCGCTGGAATGACACCGCCTTCAGTCACGCTCGCGGGCGGCAGATTGTTCGCGACTGTGGCTGAGGCTCGTGCCGCTTCGCTGATCCCGGGAGTGTTGGGCAATGTGACAACGACACAACAATTGTCTGCAAATCAACCGGCAGTTCTCGTTGGAAGCACCGACGGATACCTCTACGCAGTGGACCCATGCGGTGCGGCTCCGCGATTGCTTTGGGCGCTCAACTTTCGAGCTTCTGTGGGCCAGCCTATTCTTGCGGATACCGACGGCGACGGTGAAGCAGAGATCGTCGTGACAAGCGCGGATGGATTTTTGTATGGCGTCGATACGCAGGCGTTTGCGCCTCCAATGTGGGTTCACGATGTGGACCCGAACGACTCAATGGCTACGGACGACATTGACGAGGTCACGGCCCCTGCGATCTCTGTTGCGTGGGCAGAGGTCCCCGGTGCGACTGCCTACGAGTGGGCGGTCTTTACCAGCGCAGGAACGGCGATCTCACGCAACCCCATGGACATGAGCAATCCGTTCACCCAGGTTGCGCCCGCGATCCGTCGCGTCTCATTTGCCGATGGGCTGCGCTCTGGAGGTCGCTATTTTTTCGCTGTACGCGTGATCGGCGCGACAGGATCGTCGCCCGAAGCGGTGAGTGATGGCGTGTTGTACACCCAAGGTCCCTGGCGTGGTGGCGATGCGGGGGTTATCCCTCTCGACGCACCTGGAGCGGTGGATGGAGCCATTGTTGACGCCACGGCAACCCGTGATGCCGGTCTCACCGACGCGCGAGGCGGGGACGCGGGTACCGCCCCTCAACCCGGAGGCTGCGGTTGTCGCGTTGCAGCCAAGAACCGCAATTTTTCGGGCCAATTGACAGCGCTGTGTGCGGCTCTTGCGGCGCTTCTCGTGCGTGGCCGACGCTCGCAACGTCGCGTATAGAGCGCACAAAGAGCGCACGCGCCAGCACTGAGCTCTCAGCAATTATCACAGCGGTTGTACGCGACTGATTGTTCAACATTTTTGCTTCGTCGCATCGCAGTGCCGTAAGCGCTGAAGCAAGACTTCCGCGCAGATGCCTTCGCTCATGCGCAGTGCTGCGATGAGGACAAGCCTCCTCGCACACGCCTTCGCGCAGAGCGCTCAGGAATCCCCTCGTCATTGTCATTCCTCGGGGTTTGTGGTCGATGCTCCTGCGGTGCAACAACGCGGTCGATGAACAAAACTTGAACTCAGAAGATCTCCGAAACCATGCGCATCACACCCACCTTTTGGTACGCGCACAGTTGCTCCCACCAACCCTGAGGAA
>JANNCG010000768.1:0-3293 GCA_031386385.1 Myxococcales bacterium | reverse complement strand
TGCGCGAAGGCACATGCGCGGAGCCTTGTGCTCAGCGCCATACGGCCCCGGGGGTGGCCCCTACTCGCTGTCTAACAACGGCGAAAACACCAGCGGCTCTGCCACGTTTTTGACCTTCGCATCGCGCTCGGGCCCAAAGCGAAAACCTCGCGCTGGATCAAGCTTCGCAATGGACTCACGCATGACCAATATCTCATCGCGACCCGCGCAGCCCTGAAGTCTGGCGGTGTTGTTCATCCCTGATGAGAAGCCCGTATAGTTGTCGTTGGGACCAAACTGTCCGACAAACAGCGGAGCCAAGTGCACGCCGGTGCTCACGGCCAAACCGTGCTCACGGAGCTTCTCGAAGCCCTCGCGCGCAGGGAGTGCCGTGGTCATCGCGCGAATCTCACGCGCGCACAGCACCGCCCTCGCAAGACGATCTTCGGGTGACGTGTCAAAAAATGGCGGGCCAAAGAGCGCGATCACGCAATCGCCGACCATTTTGTCAAACACGCCGCCGTGCTTCCACACGATGTCAACCGCTTCGCGAGACCAACGCTCGACCAGGTCTGCCACAGCGCTCGGGGATTTTAACACCTGCTCAGAGATCTTGGTGAAGCCCGCGATGTCGGTAAAAACGATCCCGACTTGCTCTTCGCGGGGTGATAAGTGCTTGCGCACATAGTCCGCTTCGTTGAGCAGCTGTCCCACGTCTTCAGCGCGAAAACTTCGCGCAAGCGTGCGCCACTCTTTGTTAAAGTCCACTACGCGTTGACGAATAAACCCTGCAAATCCAGCGAGCAACTCACGATCGTACGTGTTGAATCCGCCCACCGCCGAGGTCACAACAACTTTGCCGACCACAGTTGTCGTGGTCACGCCATTGATCAGGACCTCTTCTTGTGCGCGCTCGAGACCAAACCGCGTGAGCAAATTTTTGTCGCCCGTACGAAGATAGTCTTGCGCGAGTTGACGCACCGCGAGCTCGTCAGCGTCCGGCGCAAGGGTACCCATCGTGTCAAACTCAAGCTCCGCGCCGCGATACATTTGCACGTGAACGGTGGTCGCGTTTTCTTCTTCGGCAAAGCACGTGATGAGCAATTTTCCGATCGGAACGCTCTGCAACAGCACGCTCACCGCCGCTCTGAGTCCCTCGCCAAGCACCCGGTGCCTGAGCGCGTCACCCAGCGCCATCATTACCCGATGACGCTCACGCGCGGCACGAATCGCGTACAAAAAGTTATCCACCTCTTCGCACACGATGCTGAGCGAGGCGGCGGCATGGGTCAGATCGGTTGCCGCGGATGAGTTTGCCGCTAACACTAAACCCGCCTGTCCAAACCACTCTCCCGCGACATCAAGGGTTTGCGCTACGACAATGTGCTCACCGACGGCAACGCTGCAGTGCTCTCCGCCGACGTCCGTCTTCGCGAACACTGTGCCCTGGTCGGGGATCAGCAAATCCACGGGATACGCAAACGTCGTGAGGGCTAAATCTTCTGAAAAAGACCTGAGAAAAACTCCTTTTGCGCCGACAAATGCGCACAACGCAGGCAGCACCACGCCCATGGTGTCGGCGAGTGAGCGTCGGGCCTGAAGAGACTCTTCGATGAGATCATCGATTTGGGCGTTGAGGTCGAGCAACGCTCTGGCTTTGTCTAACAGCACACGGACATCTCGAAGTTCGTCGGACATAATGGGTGGCGAAGAATGCCACGGACTGCCCGCTCAGTGGTCAATCATCCTTGCTGGTGCGATTGGTTTTTTTGTCACTTGTGCGCTTTTTGTCCTCAAGCCTTCGGCGTTGGCTCCCTTTGCTGGGCTTGGTAGCCTTTCGGACCTTCGGGATAATGAGTGCTTGTTTGACCAACTCGACAACACGCTCTCGGGCGCTCTCAAGATTGCGGATCTGGTCGCGGGACTCTTGGCACACAATCACGATGCGGCCCTCGGCGTCTAGGCGCCCGGCACAAGCGAGACGCAAGCGATTTCTCACGGGATCAATCAGGGCAGGGCACCGCTCAAACTCAAAACGCAGGTCCACTTTAGACGAAACTTTATTGACGTTTTGCCCGCCCGAACCCCCAGCGCGGCTCGCGGTCCACGACAAAAACTCGGCGTCGATCACGAGCCCTTCTTTTACGGTGATGTCTTCCATGGGATTGATTTAGCTCTTAGAGCTTACTTGTTGCACTGTGGACGCGTCAACGGGGGCGAAATATGATACAGGCGGTTAGCAATGCGGTATTTCGTTACAGCGGCCAAGGGCACCGAGGGACTTTTGCGCGATGAGCTGCGCGAGCTCGGAATTCGATCGGTCCGAGCCGATCGTGGCGGGGTTCATGTGGAGGGGCCCATTTCAGTGGGCTGGAGGATCTGTCTAGGCTCTCGCATCGCGGTGCGAGTCCTTGAGACCTTGATAGAGGGTGAAGCCCGTGACGGCGATCAACTCTATGAGCTTGGGCGCGATCTTCGCTGGGATCAATGGATGACCGTGGACAACACGCTGGCCGTCGGAGCGTCTTCAAAAGATGCCTTCACGTCACACACGCAGTTTTTGTCACAGCGCTTAAAAGACTCAGTGGTCGATCATTTTCGCGACCGTCATGGGACTCGCCCATCAGTGAACCTCGACGACCCTGACCTTCGTTTGTTTCTTCATCTGCACGGCACACAAGCGACCATCTATCGCGACCTCTCGGGCGAGCCGCTGTACCGCCGTGGGTATCGCAAGCACGCCGGAGACGCTCCGTTGAAAGAGCACATGGCCGCCGCGATGCTTCGATTGTCCGGATGGAACCGTGAGATTCCGCTGATAGATCCCATGTGCGGCTCGGGGACCATCGCGCTCGAAGCCGACCTTTGGGCGCGCAACGTCGCACCAGGAATCGCTCGCTACTTTGGCTTTGAGCGCCACGCAGATTTTGACGAGCTGTCCGAGAGCGAGTGGGCCGAGATGCGCGAAGAGTTCAAAGCGATGCAGCTCACCGAAGGGCCGCCTATTTTTGCCTCTGACATCGACCATCGCGCGCTGCTCGCCGCGAGAGAAAACGCACGCGCCGCGCACTCGTCCGTAGTGTGGACCGAGATCGACGTGCGCATGCTTGAGCCCGGAGGGCCAGAGGGCGCCATTGTTTGCAACCCTCCGTTTGGTGAGCGTCTTGAGGGGCCGGCAGAACTTTATGAAGCCATGGCCGAGGCGTTTGCCCGGATGGATGGGCACAGCATCACAGTGATCACGGGCACCACGAACATCGAAGATGCCCTCGACAATCAGCGAATGCTCTTTGAGACCCATCGTCCGCATCAAC
>JANNCG010000756.1:0-3429 GCA_031386385.1 Myxococcales bacterium | reverse complement strand
AGTGGCCTGACCCACTGTCCACTGCGCGAGCTAACGCAACTGGGTGTACACGATGGGATTCGAAGACGTCAGCACCACGCTAACTCCGCCAACCACGGTCCTGGACTCATCGCTCAAACCCATCTCTAAGACCACACCTCGTGTCACCTGGCGCAAGACATCCAGAACCAAAGGCGTGAAGGCAAAACGTCCCGTGTTGGCGGGGGTGCGGCACCAGACCACGACTGACGCACCCGACAACTCATCGCCACCGACGATGACAGACATTGGGTATTCGCTTTCGACAGGCTCCCAACGAAGTACTAACGATTGATCAATGGGCAAGCGGCCAACTTCCATCGTTGAATTTCCTGCCGGAAAAATTGCGCTCGCTCGCGGAGGTTTTTTCGCCCGGAGCGAAAATTCTCCGATTGTTCCTGCACCACCGGAAACCTGGATCGGCGCACCAATAGGGATCGCAACGTCTGGGATGACGAGGCTATAGCCTAAGTCTTGATCGAACATCGTAGAATCGATGTGCCCCACGAATTGCAAAGTCAACGGGCCGATATCTCGCAGCGCCCAACCGATGCGTCGGCGGACCGTGCACCCATCGACGACCCGCTCGAATCCGTGCGCACCGTCACGAACGAACGCGACTCGCGGTTTTGCAGCCAACCCAACGTGCTCAAGAGCGACTGCGGGAGACACACGAACAATCATTCTCAGCTCAGGTTGTTGCCACTCGACTGCGCTGTCACTCAGACGGTCATCGCCGACAAGTGGTGTGTCCGCATTCGCTTGTGAGCCTGAATCGGCAGCGTCATGGCCGATTCCGCTATCAGTATCCGTCGCTGGTTGGACTTCAGTTCCGCAGGCGAACAATGTGCACATAATGAGCATAATGTGACACCTGCGTGGTGCGCTGATGCGAATAATGTACCGAAGCTTTCGCTCAACCATCGCCGATACCCCCGTTGCACCGGTTGTTCAGGTTGCATTCGAGAGTACCGTCTGCGCACTGGCCGGTACCAACAGTTCCCGGCCCGCGCATGCAGTCACAACACCGTTGGTTTTGCGTACCACATGGTTCACAAACTCCCAACGGATTGCACGTTAGCCGATTCGTCGCACACGTTTGCCCCTCGCAACACGGTTGTCCCGCGAGTCCACAGGGGATGCATGTGCCACCGGCCGTGGGAAAGCGGCTCCCTCCACAAACAAGGTTAGAGGCTTGGCATCGAACGGGCGAGACCTGGACTGCAGGCGGAACCGCAATGCAGAACCGCCCAGGCTCGACTGGTTGCGGTAGAGGCGCACGCAGCTCAGTGCAGACCGGAGGCATGGTGTTCGCGTTTGGCACCACAAGCTGCGCGTTCACTCGCGACAACGGAAGTTCGCAACACGGCTGATTCGGTCCTCCACACGCAACACACGTGTTGTTTGCCGCACACACTTTGTTATTCGAAATACAACGACTACCTTGTGCGATGGACTCAAACCGTCCACCGTTGCCAAAGGTTCGAACCGTTGGGTCACAACACGGACCACCCAGAGTGCCGCAGGCTGGCCGTTGCGTACAAGTCCCTTGCGAGCACTGCAAATCCCCGAATCGCACCCGGCCCGGACCGACCAGATACGGCGTCGCCAAAAACGCACCACACTCTTCGCGACCGAATGTCTTGCAACACGCCTCGCCGCGGTGTCCACACGGGACGCACGAATACTGCTCCCGAAGCACACCGTTCAGGTCGGGTGTTAGGTTCGGTTGGCACTCTTCGAGAGCCGAACACTTTAACGCAACTGGGACCCTCGCATTCAGCTGAAGATCGGGATTGCACCCACGCCGACACACTCCCGCAACGCACCTCGCCGCCGGAACTCCCGTTGAACAGCAGTCGCCATCGACTTGGCATTCGGAACCAACGTTGCGACAGCATGCCCCCAAATCCACAGCACCAGTGTCGGCCAAGAGTCCGTCACGCGTATTAGAGACGCAGTTGTCGCACACATCGAGGCAAGGTTCTTGTCGGTTGCCCGCAAACGGGTTGGCGGCATTTGCTAACAAGGGTACCAGCTGCGTGCACATGGCCTCTTGCGCCGTGTAGACTTGATTGTAGTCGTGGCTCGACTGTAAGCCCTGATACGAATAGCCAGGCCAAATACGTCCAAACGGGATAAACGGCGCAGAGGTGATTTGCGTGGCCCTTGTCTCGAACGAAGGAGCATTCGAATTGTACTCCGCGTTTGGTGGGCACACGGCTCTGTGTCGTGCAACGCGAATACACACTTGCATCGCGTTGTTGCAGTTACCTGCTGCTGCTGCTCGCATCGTGGGCACCGTCTCGCAGCGATACTCATACGGCTGTCCATTCGCCCCCGTGGTTGGCTGGCACGCCCCCATCCCACCGACGCCAGGATCACAGCGTCGTCGGCAAGTGTTTTGGTGGCAGCGCAATCCTGGTGCACAAGGATGACACGCTGGGCGCAGCCCCTGGTTTGGGTTGAGTACATTGTCCCAATCTCCGTCGCAGTTTGTATCGCCTTCACCCAATGGAAGCGTACAAAATCCCTGCGCCCCGGCAGGCAAGTTGGCAGGCAACACCCCACAGGATGGATTGACAACACCCGAGCAAAACCAACCAGGGTTATGCGGACATGGATTCGCTAAACTCCCCGGAACGGCTCGCGGATCACACGCCGTCGGAATCGCTCCGTTGTTTGGAGCCTCGCGACAAATGCCCGTACCCGGTGGGAGCATTCCTCCACCAACAACGTCACCGGGGACAGGTGTCGGATCACAACGGAGGTTTCCGGCGCAGACGTCGATGGCGGTGCCAATGGCCAACGGGTGGCAGGGATCGAGGTAGCATGGCTGCCCAAGTCCCACCGGCGTCACGCACTGCCCAACACACGCCTTCACTTGGTTTGCGCCGCACGCGCCCAAAAAGCTCCGGCCTGGCTTGTTCGACGCAGCAGGTGGACATCCCGCCAACGCTAGCGCCACCGCGACCATCATCGCAATATGAGCAAACGATCCAATCCGTGTGAGAGCGGATCCACGACGACCCCCCCCTTCAATTTATGTGCCAACATTGATTTCGCCACATTATTTCTGCGCTATTCCGCGCGCTGCAAATGGAGAGATTTGGTGCGTTGATTTCGTGAGCGAAGCCCCACCCTTTCCAACTCACCAACTTTGACTTCTCAGTCATGATCTGATTGTCGCAAGGACAACAGTCAGCGTCAAGCGTCGGACCAACGCCGAAGACGAGTTCAGACCGAATGACCAGATCGAGACTGCGATGCTTGTCGTAGTCACACGCAGCCACTTCAAACGCGACGGCAGGACAACAGCAATTGGCTCGGTGGAAGACAGTTTTGCGCGGCAAACTGGGGTTAGATAGGAGGCGCAGAATCGGTACCGACAGTCACTGTCGGTGCGATTCG
>JANNCG010000751.1:0-2475 GCA_031386385.1 Myxococcales bacterium | reverse complement strand
TTCCTCCCGAGGTGTGGAAGCACAGACGAGTCTCCGCTCCGGCGGCACCAGTATCGCAGGTGTTCCGAACGACTCCCAGTCCTGCTCCAGCGAAGCCCAGCGACGTGTTCGACGAATAATACCAATCAGTGCCGTTGGCATTGTGAACGTTGTTGTTGCCGTCCCCCGTGAGAAAGAAGACATCTGCTCGCGGGGCTTGCGCCAACAGTTGAAGTGTCGCACTGCCCGCCGCACGACAGGCCACCATTACGTTGTTGCGCGAGCACGCCGCTTGGATGCCGGCGAGCGGGGTCGGTTCTGCATCGTAGCGGTTAGTGAAGCACTGGGTCCAGCCCGCGTCGGTGACCGTTGCAAGAGGGACGTCGCGTTGTGGCCCGACCGGATTGTATGCTGGTTCGATCCGCATCTGGCAGGCCCCGTCGACACATCCCTGACCCATGGGACAACGATTGTTGCACGCGCCGCAGTTGTTCACGGAGGTGTTGGTGTTGGCTTCGCAGCCGTTGGCGAGGTTTCCATCGCAGTTGCCGAAACCCCGGTTGCACGCGCCCACACCGCAGACTCCGGCAGCACACGACGCTGATGCGTTGGGCGGTGTAGGACACACGTTGTCGCAACCGCCGCAATTCGCCGCGTCGGTGTTTGTGTTGAGCTCGCAGCCATTGCCCGCTTGTCGATCGCAGTTTCCGTAGCCTCGATTGCAGGCACCGAGCGCACATACGCCGCCGCCGCAAGCTGCGGTTGCATTGGCAGACGTGCAGACCATCCCGCAGCGACCACAGTTCGTTGGATCGTTCTGTGTGTTGATGCAAGAACCAACGCCCGCGACGACGCAGATCTCCGTGGGCATTCTGCAGTTGAGCTGGCACGCCCCAGCGATGCACGTTCGTCCCATCGGACAGGCGTTGCCACAAGCGCCGCAGTTCATCGAGTCGGTCATCGTGTTGCTGCACAGGCCACCGCACATGATGTTGCCAGGGGCACACGCGCACATTCCGCCCTGGCAGGTGCGACCCGCGCCGCACATGTTGCCGCAGCCGCCGCAATTCATGTTGTCCGATTGCGTGCTCACACATCCCATGCCGCAGTTCGCACATCCCGGGCTACAGTTTGCTCCCATCATCACGCAGCGGATGGCCGGCATCGCGTCGGCTTCGTCGCTCGGTACCGTTGGGATGTCGATGACCGCGATCACATCCATATCGGCGTCTGATCCCGCGTCATCGGGAGCGGGGCCACCGTTGCAAGCAGTGGTCAGAGTGAGAGCGAGCGCGCAAATAGTTTGAAACTTCATCATGTAACTTCCTTCGTCGAATCGTTTAAGCAGAGGCACTCAAGCTGAAAAATCACACGTAATCTGTTGTTCAATCCACCAAGCAAAGAGGCCGGCGGTGGTGGCGCTCTCCGCCGATCTGGAGCTTCAGTTCGCATGGTAGAAGATGCGGTCGTAGCCAGCGGCGAGCCCACGGTTGGCGCCGCAACGCCAACCCGAATTGATGTTTCCGCCGCTAGTGTGAAAACAAAGCCGAAGCTCTGGACTCCCGTCGCTTATATCACAAGAAAGTCGGTTGACGCCTGTCCCCATCCCGACGAACCCCATCGAGTAAGCCGTCGAGTAATAGAAGTCCGTTCCGTTGGCGGTGTGGAGGACGTTGTTGTTGTCTCCAGTGTTAAAAAAGACGTCAGTGTTGAGCGCCCACGCTAAGACTTGCAGTGATGCGGAACCGCTTTGCTGGCAACTCACCATCACGCGAGTGCGGTTGCACTGATTGCGGATCGCAACCAGCGGCGTTGCTGCGTTGGAGTACGAGTCACGATAACATTCTGTCCAACCGCCGCCGGTCACTGTCGCCACTGGCACGTTATTTTGCACACCAACTGGGGCATAGCTCGGCCCGGGAGCGCAAATCGCATTCTGACAGCTCAGCCCCGCACCACAAACATTGCCGCACGCACCGCAGTGCATCGACGAAATTCTTGTATCGGTTTCACAGCCGTTTGCAAAATTGCCGTCGCAGTTGCCGAAGCCTGGATTGCAGGCACCAAGACCGCAGACTGCGTCGATACAAACACCCGCGACGTTTGGTGGTGTGGGACATACCCTGCCGCAGCCGCCACAGTTCATCGGATCTGCGGCGAACGATGCCTCGCATCCGTTTGCGCCGTTAAAATCGCAGTTACCAAAGCCAGCGTTGCACGCGCCGACACCACACACGCCACCGACGCAGTTTGGAGCACCGTTCGCGGGCTGACACACGTTGTTGCACGCGCCGCAGTTATTCAGCGAGTTGGTTGTGTTCGTCTCACAGCCGTTGGCGACGTTTCCGTCGCAATTGCCAAAGCCAAAGTTGCATCCACCGACTCCGCAAACGCCTGCTGAACACCCAGCGGATCCGTTTACTGGTGCGGGACATCGGTTGCCGCAAGCACCGCAACTTGCGGCCGAACCGTCGGTATCGGTCTCGCAGCCGTTCG
>JANNCG010000478.1:0-2559 GCA_031386385.1 Myxococcales bacterium | reverse complement strand
AGCACCTGGAGGGTGATGTCGAAGGCTTCAAGATACTTGACCAGAGAGCCGGTGTTTTCGCCGCAGTGCATGGCTTTTCGCAGACCATCTGGATCATTGGCAGGAAGCTTGACGTTGTCTTTGTGCGCCAGATCCAGAATCGATTCGATTCGGAGTGAGCCGTCAAGGTGGACGTGAAGATCGGTTTTTGGCAATCGTTGGATGGCCGCTAAAGTCAGTCTGGGCATGCGCGCGAATTTGCCCGAAGAAGCTCTCAGGGTCTAGCGCGGATTCATCCCTCTACCTCGGGCCATGTTCGATTCAAACTTTGTGTCGCTCGCGATAAACTCCAAGGGCTGGTACCCATAGAGCGAGAGCGAATAAGACCCAATGAGTGGATTGCAACCCAAAGACCGCATTGCCTTGTTGACATCAGGCGGCGACGCACCCGGAATGAACGCAGCCCTCCGCGCCGCCGCAAAAGTCGGTGATTCGCTCGGCTTCGAGATGCTCGGGATCGAAGAGGGCTACGTTGGACTGATGGACGGCAAGGTGATCCCGCTTGATCTGCGGGCCCTTGACGAAGCCTCGCGACGAGGAGGGACGCTATTGGGGAGCGCGCGGTCCAAAGTGTTTCCGACCCCGGAGGGACAACAGAGGGCACGTGAGGTGATTCTGCGTGAAAATATCGCGGGATTGATTGTCATAGGTGGCAACGGATCGCTCACTGGTGCGCGGACTTTGCTCAAAGCGGTGAGCGCGAGCGGGCCGCTGCGGGTGATGGGGATTCCTGCTTCGATTGACAATGATTTGGCGTGCACGACGATGGCCATCGGTGTGGACACCGCGATGAACACGATCGTTGAGGCGTGTGATCGCATCGCCGACACAGCGAGCGCTCACAGACGAACGTTTATCGTCGAGGTCATGGGCCGGGACTGTGGCTACCTCGCAATGACCTCTGCGGTCGCAGCGGGCGCGGACGCAGTGATTGTCCCCGAGGTGGGTCAGACCGAAGAGCAAGTGATCGCCAACATCGTTGAGATGATGGTCCAAGCATACACCAAAAACACAGGAAAACGCAGGGTCCTTGTGATTAAATCCGAGGGCGTCAAGATCGACAGCGCGCTGTTGAAGACGCGCATTGAGCAGTCGGTTTCAGAGAAGATCAAAGACGTGGATACCCGCGTGACGGTGTTAGGCCACGTGGTGCGAGGCGGGACACCAAGCGCCTTTGATCGCCTCCTCGCAGCACGCTTAGCTCACGGCGCGATGAGAGCGCTCATCGATGGGCACAGCGACATGATGGCTGGCTGGATCGGGCCCGGCGCGATGCCCGGAGGCGAGAGTATTTTAAGTCCACACGATCCCTACGTTGTGCTCACGCCGCTAGAGAAAGTGTTGAATGAGACCGCCAAGCTGATGAGCGGCGAGAGCCCTGTGGCTCAGTGGCGTCGCAAAATCGTTCGTGAAATTGAGCCTATTTTATCACGCTAACAGCCCCTGTGGCTTTTGGTGTAGCCTCGCGGTTATGTTGTCTCTTTCGCAAAAATTAGCGCTCTTCGCCGGTCTTTCGGTGAGTGGTTGTGGTGCTGTCACTGGACTTCGCGAGACCCCGTTGACGACCATTGCGGTAGATGTTCCGACGCGAGATGTCGCGACGGCCACCGATGCCTCGTGTGGTCAGCCAGCACCGTGCACACCGCAGGCGCGCAACCTTGCGTGTGCAAACCCTGGCGCAACGTGCCCGCTTGAGTGTTCCGGCTGTGTCTCAGGAAGCTGTCGCCTCGCGCTCGATGGTTGTTATCGGTGGCAGCCATTTCTCGGCGGTGGCCCACTCGCTCCGCCGGAGATGCAGGGCTAACGATAAGAGACTTGCGCGAAGAACGCTTGTTGAGAGAGAGTCTCTGAAATGAGCAATATTTTTAAAAAGTTATTCTTCGCGTTTGCGGTCGCACTCGTGGGCTGCGGGGCCGGGACGCCGCTAAACCCAACACCCGCTTCAACCACAGACGTCGCTGTGGCAGACGCCGTTGCCAGTGCCAACCGCGACGTGGTCTCAACCGATGTCCAGTGCAGAACGCCAGTGCGCTGCGGGGAGCTAATCGGCGACGCAATCAACAATGCGTCCTGCGAAATTTTAGGAACGTTGTGTGGGCGAAGGACGTGTTTTCGCGATCGAAATGGCTGCCAGGTGTGGGCCTACAGCCGGCCGTAGGTTCGCCTTATCCGTAAAAACGGTTTTATGTGCTCAATCACGGGCGCAGAGTGCGCTCTGGCTCCTCCTTCCTTTTGCTGCGAAAAGGAAGGAGGATGGGAGGATGGATTCAATTGCGCGGGGTCGCGAAGCGACGACGGAGCGACCGCCGTGGAACAAGTGCAACGAACTCACGCACCCGTTCAACGGGTCTTCACTCGCCGGCGGAGTGGCGTGAGTGAGTGCAGCGAAGTGACACGCCGGACGCGCAGTCGAACCGCGCAATTCGCAACATAACTAAACTTATATAATGAGCACGCATACACGCACCGAAGGTGCTTGCGTGCGAGGGTCGCGCAGGGCGCACGGGGTTGCCAGGGCCC
>JANNCG010000476.1:0-44472 GCA_031386385.1 Myxococcales bacterium | reverse complement strand
TGGGAGTGGATGCAGCATGCGTGTTTGGTGCTGCGGGAGCTCGCTGTGCCCTTTGAGGCAAACGTGGTCTCGGCGCACCGGATGCCTGACGAGATGTTTCGCTATGCGGAGACTGCCGCTGAGCGAGGGCTGATGGTGATCATCGCGGGGGCTGGCGGGGCTGCACATTTGCCAGGAATGGTGGCCGCGAAGACGGTTGTTCCGGTGTTGGGAGTGCCCATACCCGCGACGTTGTTAAACGGTGTCGACGCGCTGATGTCCATTGTCCAAATGCCTGGAGGAATCCCCGTCGGGACGCTCGCAGTTGGTAAGCCTGGGGCCGTCAACGCAGCGATCCTCGCGGCGCAAATCGTCGGAGTCTCGGTGCCACACATCCGCGCCAACGTAGTCCGTTGGCGAGCGGCCAAAACACAAGACGCTCGCGATACGAAACTCCCGAGCGTGTAGATCATTCACAGAGCTAACAGCCCCGCCTAAGGCCATTAGGTAAGGATCACGCACCCACTTATGTCTGACATTCGAACTCGAATTCTCCCTGGTGAAACGATCGGTATTCTTGGCGGTGGTCAACTTGGCCGCATGACGGCGGTCGCAGCTCGCGCCCTCGGCTATGTTGTCCACGCGCTTGATCCCGACCCTATGTGCCCCATTCGTCCCGTAGTGGACCGCTTTCTCGAGGCGAGCTTTGACGAGCCCGACGCAGCGGCATACCTCGCTCGCAGATGCGCTGTCGTCACTCTTGAAATCGAGCAGGTGTCCATCGCGAGTTTAGAGGCTGCGGCGCAACACGCTCCGATGAGACCGGGCGTGGCGTTGATGCGAACGGTGCAAAACCGCGCACGGCAAAAGGCGTGGCTTGCGGCGCGTGGGTTTCCAGTGGGCGAGTGGCGTGAGGCGACGAGCGAAGAAGAGTTTGTCCGTGTCGCGCCAGCGCTGGGGGCCGGAGCTTTTGCGAAGGTGTGCGAAGGCGGCTACGACGGCCGGGGCCAAGCGCGTGTTCTTCGCGCAGATGTTGAATCTGCACGGACTGCTTGGCGCGAGCTTGGTGGACATCACTGTGTCATCGAGCGAGCGATTGACCTTCAGGCAGAGTTGAGCGTCCTTGTGGCGCGTTCGCCGTCTGGGCAAGTGGCGGTGTTTCCGGTAGCGCTCAACGAGCATATCAACCAAGTGCTTGATGTGAGCGTAACACCAGCCCCGGTGGCCCCTTCGATCGCAGCGAGAGCCGCAGAGATCGGCTGTGAGCTCGCTTCGTCACTTGAACTTGAGGGGCTATTGGCTGTGGAGTTGTTTCTCAGTAGCAACGGCTCCCTGACCGTGAACGAGCTGTCACCCCGCCCGCACAACACGTTTCATGCGACGGAGCTTGCCTCGCCGACAAGTCAGTTTGCGCAGCTTGTTCGGGCAGTTTGTGATCTGCCGCTCGGCGTGACGGACCCCATTCGACCGGCGGCGATCGCCAACCTTTTGGGGGATCTTTGGCTGCAAAAAACGCCTCCTCGATTTGAAGCGGCGCTGGAGGTTCCGGGAGTAAACCTGCATTTGTACGGTAAGAAAATCGCTCGACCTGGTCGCAAGATGGGCCACCTGATCGCCACGGGAACAGACCCCGAAGACGCGATGCGTCGTGTTCGTGAAGCGCGAGCACGCATTACGCGCGAGTAATATTATCCTGAGGGTGTGAAGTTTTTCACAGTACCTGTTGTCAATTTGCGACAGGGCTGACTTGAATGTCCTGACAAAATTGTCGCACACTGGCATTTGTCAGCGAAAATGTCTTGGCATATTCGCTGCTCATTCAATGCAGTGAAATGAAGATCTCACGAATGTTGGTCCTCTGCTTGTTCATTGCCCTTCCGTGTTGTGCGAACACCTGCGCCGGTACACCTGAGTCCTTCGCCATGCATCGGGTGCGAGGTTGGGAATTTCACTCTGACCCCACCCGTACGTACAACGAGCTGCGCGAAATGCTCTCTGTGGAGGGATTCACGGATTTGCCCGCGGTGGTCTCGTTTGATCGCCAGCTCATGGGGCATTCGGATCAAGGGCGCCGCCAGGTGTCGGTCCGATTCGCGGGGACATCCTCGGCGTACGCAATTGACCTGCAGTATCAACAACGGATCGATCACCCGTCTGAAGACGGTGGAGCGTCGGAGGTCTCGATGCGAGCGAGCGGCTCGGACCCTCGCATGTTGTGGCGGCTTGTGCAGAGAGTTGAGCCCGAGCGTGCTGCAGAGATTCGAGCACAGAGCACACGTGATGCCGAGCGATCGCAAGCGGCTTGGCGAGCCTGTGATCACTATCTTGAGACTGCTTTTGAGCGCGCAGCGCGAGAGGCAGAGCGACGGGCGTCTCAGCCAGAACACAGGGATTTTAAAGATCGTTAGAACAAAGCAAGCCGAAAACTTCCGGTTTCGGGGCACATCGTTCTAGGTTCGGTGACGTATTCCGAATTCCTGGGTTTTGATGAATGAGGTCACTGATGCGACGCAAGCTCGCTCCCCCGCTCATACTACAAGTATTGATAAGCATTTTTGCGGTCCAACTCTTAGCTGGGTCTGCGCTCGCGCAGGTTTCCCAAGCGAATGAGCCTCCGCGTAACCCTCAAACCAATCCCGAGAACGGCGATCCGCCCCCTCCCTCGCGACCACCGTCACGCGTGATCGCTCGTGAGTCAGCGGAGACGATTCTCTCTGACACCAGCGAAGAGGCCGGCTTCTTGTCGGTCGCTCCGCTGCAAGTCGCGGGTGCTCGTGGCCGTCGGTACACCGGTCGCCGTGTGGACATTGATCTACGCGACGCGGATATCCACAACGTCCTTCGTTTGCTCGCTGAGGTTGGCTCGGTCAACATCGTTGCGAGCGAGGATGTCAGCGGAAACGTGACAATTCGCATGCGAAACGTCCCCTGGGATCAAGCGCTCGATGTGATTCTCGCAGCACGCGCCCTGGGCATGCAACGCAACGGAAACATCATTCGCGTCGCACCACAGACGGTCCTCGATAAAGAGCGTGAGCTGTTGATCGAGCGTCAGCGTCAGTTGGCAACGCTCGAACCATTGGAGACGCGGCTCATTCCTGTGAGCTACGCACTTGCAAACGATCTTGCTCCCCGAGCACGCGAGTTGAAGTCCGAACGCGGAACCATCAGCGTGGATGAACGCACCAACGTGATGATCGCACGCGACACCGCTGCGGTGCTGAATCAGATCGAACGGCTGATCCGCTCGCTGGATACACAAACTCCACAGGTCCTCGTCGAGGCACGCATCGTAGAGGCTGCTAGTACGTTTACCCGAGACGTGGGTATCCAGTGGGGCGGCGACGTCAACTTCGGTTCTGCGTACGGTAATCCCACGGGTCTATCCTTTCCAAGCTCCATCGGCTTGCAGGGTGGTGCGTCGGACGGCATGACTCCAACGATGGGCCTTTCTCCAACACAAAATGCGGTGGCGAACCCAAACTTCGCGGTGAACCTCCCGGCGCAAACTGTTGGTACTGGTCAGGGCGGCGCTTTGGGTTTGACCCTCGGCTCGCTGAACGGAAACTTCAATCTCAACTTGCGCTTGAGTGCCGCTGAGCTCAACAGCCAAGTGCGAATTGTAAGCTCGCCTCGAATTCTTACACTCGACAATCGAGAGGCGTTGATCGCCGCTGGTACGTTGATTCCGTACTCGCAGGTAAGCGCTCAAGGCGTGCAGACGGCCTTTCAAGAGGCCAAGCTGCAGCTCCGTGTGCGTCCTCACGTAACGGCCGATGGTTCTGTCTCAATGCACGTTCGTGTCACCAGAGATGAGCCTGACTTCGTCAACACAGGACCACGTGGTGATCCGACGATCATCAAGCGTGAGGCCGAGACGGATCTTTTGATCCCCGATGGTCGCACCGCGGTGATCGGTGGAATCTTCACCCGCAACACCGGTCGTGACGTCAACATGGTTCCAGGTCTAGGCGACATCCCCATCTTGGGAGTGCTCTTTCAACGTCGCCGCAACCGAGACACCCGCAGCGAACTTCTGATCTTCTTGACCCCTCGAATCGTTAACCGCGCCGAAGCTATCGGTCGCTAGTCAACAACCCGAAACCCAAGAATACAAATCTAAGTGGCACACTGTGAAGCGCTCAAGCTTTGCACTGTGCCACGGACGTTTCTCCCCCCGACCAGTCAAGCCAACACGCTTGCTCTTAGAAGACAGAATCATCGTCCTGACTAGATCCGTCCGACAGCCCTCTAAGTCCATGAACCTATTGAATTTATTAAATAAAATCGAGCCCCTGTCGGCCATCCGACACTGCCACACGACAGGTCTACATGCTCTGAAGCCGGACCCATTCAACGTTGGTCCACCACTCAACTCGGAGACGTGCGTGAATGATCTCTGGGGTTGCTGTGCCACCGTTTGAGCCAGTGGGTAAACACTGTGCACGAAGCGCTCTGTCTCGTTCCAATAGGGTGAGTGTCTCAAGGACCTCCCGTTCAAGTCCACGACGGCGCTCGGTTCGCTGAGTCTCTGCCCGAATCGCGTCGAGTTCGATTGAGCTTGAGACCATACGATCAAAATCAAACGTCGCAGCGACTTCAAAGTGCATGGAGTCATCGGAGCTGACGCGGTCTGTTGTCGACATGCTGGTCGTCGTGTTGAGTCCGTAGCTAAGTCCCCGTCCAACCCGAAGTGTCACTCGCGGAAGCAACGCAGACCATCGGGCGCGAGTCGCGAGCTCACGGGTTGGTTCGACGCCCGAGAGGCCAGCGCGTTGCACCGCGCGAGAAGCGACGAGCTCAACGAGGGTCCGAGAGGTCCACGAGCGCTCTGTTGCGCACTGTGCTGTTTGCGCCTGAGAGACCGTTGGAAGCAAAAGTGACGTGCCGCACCCGACAAGCCGGAGTAAAAGTCCTGAGCTTTGCATAGCGCCGACTATCGCTAAACGCGTGGCGACAGTTGCGAACCTCGCCTACGTTCTTGTGAAGAGCACAACGCTCAACGCTTAACGAGCAGACGAAGGACGAGCGGACGACGGATGACCACTCAACCTGGGCGTCCCCAAAAACTCTTCTTCAACCGGCGAGAAGTCATTGATCTCGGAGCGCTCGCCTGCGACGGAGGGCGTTGTCGACACCGCAAACACGGCATGGTGCTCTGTCCAGGACTGTGCGTTCACCGCAGGGGGGGCAGCGTTGTCGCGAATGGGCAGTGAAATCACCGTCGCATTGCGCAGCGCTCGAGTGGCTCGCTCTTCGACCAGCGCTTGAACGATGAAGGCAGGCCCAACAACCTCTGCGATGCGAGTCATCTCTGCGAGCGCGACTCTGGTTCGGGTCGGCAGAGCGATGCGCGCGCGAACTACCGCACGAGTCCGAGAGGGAGCGCCTCTGGCCGTGCTTACAGGGTTGGTCGAGAGGATGGCCAAGAAGCCAGCTCGACCCTCAAGTCCAAGGCTTACTTGATGTGTGGATCCAGCGTCGAGTCCGTGGACAAACCAGTCGCCGACGCGACCCACTCCGCGCTCAATGCGCTCGTCTCGCAAAATGCTGCCGTCTTCGCTGCGGCGGATCGACACCACGCGCAAGGCAAGAGTTCCGCCGAGACCGCTGCTTGTGGTGGCTCGGGCAAGGGTCTGCGCTCGCAGCTCCCAGAAGACGACAATCGTGTTGGGATCTACTGGAAGCGCGCGAAGCTCATCTACGTCGTAGCCCCATGGTGCGTCGGTGCGATCAAGCAGCCCGTCAGGCTCTTTTTCTTGTGACGCTGGCATTGCGGGTTTTGGCTCGACACGCGCCGGACGAAGCACCGGAGACTGCCGATTGCGCAACAGTGTGTGCGACGTGGGCTTCTCTCGTCGCGTCGGTGCGCTCTCTTCCGCGGCAATGGCGCGCTCTAGTCCACGCCGAGCCTCTTCGTTGTTGGGGTCGCGCAACAAAACGCGCTCAAAAACAACACAAGCATCCGTCGCACGTCCCTGAGCGAGCAGCAGCGTCCCCATGGTGTTTGTAAAAAACGTGTCCGGGAGTGCATCAATCGCGTGCTCTTGCTCGTCGGTGTCCGCACTTGGGGATTCTTCTGGCGATCGGGTCGCCCTCCCTTGTGTGAAAATCGGAACCGTCATCGGCTCTTCCGTCTCTTCGTCCTCGATCCCATCGGCTTGAGCGGTCTGCGAATCGCTTAACGCTTGTGCGTTTCGATCAATAAGTCTGCGTGCACGTGCCACCAGGGCGCGCAACTCACTTGCGTCACGCGCGAGAGCTTCATCGTCCTGAGGCGTTGTGGGCGTTGCGCTGCGTTTTTTTGAATCCGTCATCGGTAGTGTTCACATCTGCTCAATTTTGGTTCGGGCAGCGGACACATCCGCTTCAATTTGAGCAACCAGTGCGGGTACAGAACCAAATTTCTGCTCATCGCGCAACCGCCCGATGCACTGGACACGCAACAGTTGCCCATAGAGGTCCATATCCTGCCCGAGCAAATGCACCTCAATGGCACGACCAGCCGTAAATGTCGGACGAACACCAATGTTCATGACGGCAGGGTACCACTGAACATTTTCTGACGAATCGACTCTACTTAGCACCTGCACTCGCACTGCATAAACCCCATCGCTTGGAAGGGCTTCGACATCTGTACGCAAATTCGCAGTCGGAAATCCTAGTCCCCGCGCCCGATGGTCGCCGTGCACAACGCGACCGTCAAAATCGAAGTGGCGTCCAAGCATCGACGCGACTCGCGCCAGCGCGCCATGCAAGAGAGCGTCCCGAATCTCGCTCGAGCTGATCATCATGGATCCGTCGGTCACGGGCGCGAGAATTTCAGTCCGAAATCCAAGGGATTTTCCGAGCTCACGGAGCACATGCCCGTCGCCTGCGCGGTCTTTTCCGAAGTGAAAATTCTCGCCAACAAGCACGACTTTAGCCTGCAAGGACCCGAGCACCTCGCGCGCGAAAATCTCCGGAGTCATCGCCGCAAATCCCCTGTCAAATCCCTGAACGATTGCGAGATCGATACCCGCCTCTGCAAACAACTCTAAGCGACGATCTGCGCCGGTGATCCGACGCGGAGCGCGGTCTGGAGCTAACACTCGCGTGGGGTGCGGCTCAAAAGTGAGCAAAACTGACTGCCCCTCAAACGACGCTGCCTCACGCTTTGCAAGCGCCAGCAATGCTTGGTGTCCGCGGTGAACACCGTCGAAGTTTCCGATCGCGACTGCCGTCGCTGTGCGACAACGAGCCGCGCGATAGTCATGCGCAACGAGCAACAAGGGTTATTAGCGCAGGGCTATAGCAACCCTGGGCGGCTGCTGCAATCGTCTACGGGTAAGGGTTGTCGTCACCGAACGGATTGTTACCCGTTGGATGAGCAGCTGTCCCTGAAGTTCGTGGCGTCCGGTGGACAGGTGGGCGTCGACGAGTTCCTGAGCTGGGGGTGCGGTGTGTGGCTGCAACTGGGGGAGTGGGTGGCGTGTTCGCAGGCGGGTTTACCACTGGGGTTGTGGGTTGCTGAGCAACATTTGCCGCAGGTTGTCCTGCCTGATTTGCAGCCGGAATTTGCGTTGCGCCCGCAGGGGTCGGCACGCTTGGAAGATTGCCGACCGCTTGAACACCGGCAGTGGCTGGATTCGCAGGCAGAACCTGTCCGAGGACCGGCGTCGGCAGAGTTGGAGTTGCAGTTGTGGGGATGGCCTCTGCTGTGCCATTAGAAGGTGTGGGACCCACTGTGGGTTGTGTCGCGCCGACCTGCGGGTTCGGGTTGGCGACTACGGCTCCTTGATTTGAATTTGCGTTGGCGGCCGGAACCTCGCGCGGCTCACCCGTGTTGGGCCCTGCCACAACGTGAGTGATCCTTTGGTTGCCACGGTCGCTCTTCATCTTCACAACAACGAGTGCACCCGCACCGCCAAGACAGAGCAGCGCAACGGAGAGGACGGCGAAGATGCCCATGTTGGACTTTTTCTTCGCTTGCTGTGGCGGTGCTGCGGCGATGGGTGGAGCGAACATCGAGCCCGAAGGACCGGCATCAAACGGCGTATCAAGCGGCCTCGGCGCGGGTGGAAGCGAGGGCCTCGCTGCGGGGAGTTGCTGCGTCACACCACGCGGACTCGCGTTGGGCAGATAGCCAGAGTCCAGAGATTGGGCAGAGACCGCAGTGGGTTGAATCACCTGCGCGACAGGGTTGGGTTGACCATTCGCGGTAGGCCCGTCATTGATCGCTGTCATGCCGACAGCCGTTGACTCTTCGAATGGGGCGGGGTTCTCGGCGACGGGCAGGACAGGGCTGCTCGCACGAAGCATCGCTGCCATGGAGTGCGCCACAGGATTATGCGGCTCGGCCGAAGTCGGACCATCATCCATCGCTGCATCAGCGCTCGCTCGCGGAAGATCCGCTCGAACGATGGCCTGCGTCGGAACATCCTCGTCATCATCGAGCAGCGATGGACCGGCTTCAAACGACGGCGATGGACGCGCGGTAGGCGGTCCGCCAAGTCCCATCATCGTTGCTTTTTTGATCGGCGCAGCAGGTGCAGCGGCCGGCGCAGGTGGCGGAATTGCAGCCCCCGGCAAGCTATTTGGGATATTAAACTGCCCAGTCGATCGCCGCTTCACACCCGATGGAGTGCCTGCGTTTTCTGGCACCGGAGGTGTCCCGGCTGAAATGCGTGCGCGATCTTTGGCGAGCTTTTCACCAGAGACTTTTTGCAAATACGCAGCGACGACCTTGTTGTTCGCTGGGCCACCAAAGATCTTGCTCGCACGCTCAAGGGCATCTGAAAACTCAAGGGCTGTGGCAAAGCGCTTCGACGGATCTCGCTCAAGTGCTCTCGCGATCACCGAGTCAAGCGAGGCCGGAACGGAGGGCGCAACCTCACGAAGTCGGGGGATGGGCTCAAACAACAGCTGATTGAGGACCTCGACATCGCTCTCGCCGTTGAAAAGTTTTTTTGCGGTGAGCATCTCCCACGTGATGATCCCCATTGCGAAGACGTCGACACGACGATCGATCTCTGAGCGCTTCGTTTGCTCAGGCGCCATGTACGCGATCTTGCCCTTGAGTTGACCATCTCGCGTAATACTCAGTCGCGCGGTGGCCTTGGCGATCCCAAAGTCGACGAGCTTCACCGAGCCGTCCACTGAGATCAGGATGTTCTGCGGCGACACATCTCGGTGAACCAAACCGAGCGCGCTGCCGTCATCGTCCGTTAGCTCATGCGCGGCATGCAGCGCAGCGAGCGTGTCCATTGCAACACGCGTCGCGATCGCGGGAGGGATCTTTTCGTTGGTTTTTGCCGCGTGTCGCAAAAATGCCAGGACGCGGTCGCCCTCGACGTACTCCATCACAATGTACAGATGTTCGTCGTCTTCGACATCGAGCGTAGCGACAACGTTGGGATGCCGAATGCGTGCCGCGAGGCGCGCTTCATCCAAAAACATTTGGACGAACTCGTCTTCGGACTCAAGATGAGGATGCAAACGTTTGATCGCGACGAGGCGCTGAAAACCCTTGGCGCCGGTGACTCGGCCCAAAAAGACCGTCGCCATCCCGCCCGAGGCGATCTCGCCTAAAAGCTCATACCGACCCAGTCGTTCGAGTGCTGGTTGTCCACTAGTTGCTTCGTTTGCCACGGCTAAAATGTCCCGCAAAGTGTGAGGGTAGGGGATGGACCAAAGCCTGGGATCAACCGGGCGACGGTCGTCGGTGCTCGTTCGCTTCGGTTCCAGCGGGTGAAAATCAATGTACCTACTGCGATAGCACCCAATCCCGAGGTAACGCCAATAAGGATGTTCGTGCGCAGTTCTCGACCACGGCCATCATCAAGAAGCAGCGACGCGGCGTTGTACGCCTCTTGGCTGTCGCCGCTCAAACTTGCCGCAGCTTGGTACGCTGGCACCCCAGCGTTGGCGTCAAGCGCCGACCAGACCAATACGCCTCCAGCGCCGAGAGTCAAAGCGGTCGCTGTGAGAAAAATTGCAGGGTGAATACCACCGCGGCTCGGCGGCGGAGGCTGGACTAACCCGTTGCCAAATCCTTCGCCTCCAGCGTCTGAGCTTCCAGTGCCTGTTCCTGTGCCTGTCCCAGTACCGGTCGCTGTGTGGGTCGGATCTGTGACCGCGCCGCCGTTGGCGTTCACCGCGCCCGGTCGCTCGGTATCAACATGCTGTGACGCGGTCGCCGGAGTCGAGACCGCCGTAGTGTTCGAGCTGTTACTCGATCCGTTGTTTGTGCCGTTGGTTGCCGCGATGGTTGTTGTCGCGTTGTTTGGGCGTCCGACCGCTCGCTCGGGCGTTGGGAGAATCGTGACGTTTTCTGACGTCCCCGCTCGGAGATTGCCAAGCCGATGCTCACGCTCACGTGGGCCAGGCCAGTGTGCGGTCAGTGTATGTGCGCCGGGCTGGACAAAAAACTCTGCATCGTTTTGCAGCGCACCGTCCGCTTCAACGGTGCATCCATCACACGACACCGCAATTCGGACGAGCGTTGGCGAGGTCTCAAGAATGACTCGGTTGGCGTATTCTGCGAAGCGAGGGTCACTTCCATACCGAGACAACAGACGAAGGGACAGGTTGGCCGCTCGCATCTCGCTTTGGGGATTGTGGAGTTCTCGGTACTCTCTGATCGCGTTGCCCAGCGCCTGAACGCTTGGAGCTAACCGGTTCGCCGTCTCAAAAAGTCCCGCCGCCTGTTCGTGCTGGCCGCCCGCTCTGAGCGCCGAAGCGCGAGAATAGGCCATTCCCGCTTCACGACGCTGCTCTATCGTCGGCTCAGCTTGCTGTGCAAAGGCTTGAATCTCAACGGTAATTCCCGCTGCGAGGAGGACCAGCGCGAGGGATAGCTTGTGGGCTTTGGGGCGATAGACCATGGCGGGCATAGGGTGTGTTGACCGAGGAGTATAGCCTAATACAAAGCTCATTGGGTGCTGTTTCGACCCATAAACACGCTCACAATTGGGTCAAAAAAGAGCTAAAAGGCGCGTTGAAAACCTACATGACTGTCGAGATTATCCGGATTGAACCCGGCCAGAGCATCAAAGAGTTCGTCAAAGTTCCGTACCGGGTGTTTGAGGGGGATCCCAACTGGGTTGCGCCGCTTGAAATGCTCTTTGAGGATCAGCTTCACCCGAAGAAAAATCCTTTCTTTCTCCACGCCGAAGCGATCTATTTCGTCGCGAAGAAAAATGGCGAGCTTGTGGGTCGCTGTACCGCTCAGATCGACCGCGAGCACACCGAGCGCTATCACGACGGCGTGGGATTTTTCGGCTTTTTTGACACGATTGACGACGCCGAGGTTGCTCAGGCGCTGTTGCAAACCGCCGCAGAGTGGTTGCAGTCCAAAGGGATGACCAAAATGCGCGGTCCGATGTCGCTGAGCATCAACGAAGAGACCGGGTGTTTGATTGACGGGTTTGATACCCCTCCGTCGGTCATGATGCCGCACCACCGCGCGTATCAGCACAAGCTCATTGAGGGCGCTGGCTTCGAAAAGATCAAAGATCTCTACGCGTGGAATTACGTTGTCGGCGAGGTCCCGCCGCGAGCCCGTCGAGCACACACTGAGCTGCTAAAAGATCCCGCGCTCAAAATCCGCTCAGTCGATATGAGTGAGATGGAGCGTGACACTCGGATCGTGATGGACATTTTCAACGAGACTTGGAGCTCGAACTGGGGCTTTGTCCCCATGACAGAGCCCGAAATGAAGAAGACCGTTGCCGACTTTAAGCTGATTTTGCGGCCAGAAATCGCCATTGTGGCAGAGATTGACGGCGAGGCAGCGGCGATCGCGGTGGCGTTGCCAAACCTCAACGAGGCGGCGCGAGATCTGAATGGAAGCTTGTTTCCGTTCGGCTGGGCAAAGTTTTTGTATCGCTTGAAGGGCTCAGGGACCAAGTCTGCGCGATTGGTCCTGCTTGGTGTGCGAAAAAAGTATCGCGATCAGCGAAAGTGGGCACCCCTTTCTGTGGCGCTCTATGCCGAGATGAATGATCGCGCGGCGAAGCTCGGAATGACTCACGGCGAGCTGTCTTGGACTCTCGAAGACAACGCCCCGGTCAACGTGGGAATCAAGGCGATGGGTGCTAAAATATATAAAACCTATCGCGTCTACGAAAAGGCTCTGTGAGCAGCCGATGAAAGTTCTCGTCACCGGCGCGTCCGGATTTTTAGGCTCACACGTCGCAGAACAACTACTGGCTGACAACCAGCAGGTCCGGTGTTTGGTGCGCAAATCATCGAACACGAAGTACCTCGAAAAGCTCGGTGTCGAGCTTGCGTTTGGTGCCGTTGATCAAGCCGACACGCTCCCAGCGGCGGTCAAGGGCGTCGACGCGGTGATTCACTGCGCGGGGCTCGTCAAAGCTCGCAACGCCGAGGAGTTTGATGCCGTCAATCACCGAGGTTCGGTCGCGCTTGCAGAGGCAGTCGCTGAGCACAATCCCAGCATTAAACGCTTTGTGCTGGTCTCAACAGCGGCCCTGATGGGGCCCAGCGAGCCGGGGCAAAAGCATCAACGCGACACGGCTCCAAATCCCGTCACTGAGTACGGCCGAAGCAAGCTTCGTGGCGAAGAGGGTGTACGCGCGCTGAGCGCAAAGATCCCGATCACAGTCCTGCGCCCACCGGCGATCTATGGCGCGCGAGATCCAGAAATGTTCGCGTTTTTTCAGATGGTCTCGTACGGAGTTGCCTTTAAAATGGGAGGCGGGTTTGACTCGATGGAGGTTGTTTATGGACCCGACTGCGCCGCAGCGTGTATCCGTGCCATCGACGCGGATGTCGCATCGGGGAGTGTGTACTTTGTGACCGACGGAGAGCCTCGAAGCTTTGATCAAATGGCGACGGAGATCGCGAGCGCGCTCAACGTCGAGACCTGGGGACGGCCGATCATTCCGTTGGGAATTTTGCGGGTGGCCGCACGAGCCAGCGAGGCCTTCGGACGGCTTGCGAACAAACCGATGATGTTCACAAAGGACAAGGTCAACGAGCTGGCGATTAAGCACTTTGAGTTTGAGACAGACTCAACTCGTCGCGACTTACAGTGGAAGCCCTCGGTAGACTTCTCTGAGGGCGCCAAGCTGAGCGCCGCTTGGTATCGCGACAACCATTGGCTGTAAGCGATATTAGTTTTTTTGTTATCCCTTAATGCTGGATGTCTAGCTCGTGAGCGATCGCTGGGTCTAGCATCCCCTGCGCGAGCGCATGGGCGAGGATCATGCGCTGCACGCGGTCGGTTGCGCGGTCGGCCATTTGACCATCGATCATGATCGCACCTCGTCCGCTACGCTCAGCCTGCGCGAAGGCCCGGACTTGAGCAATAGCCCCATCCACAACGAGTTTATCTTGTGAAAAGACTGACAAAACGACCTCAGTCTGTGCGGGGATGCCGGTCCATTTGCCCTGCATTCCGAGCGACTTGGCGAGCTGCGAATCGAGCCGACACTGCGTGATTGCCGCGGTTCGCTCGAGCTCGGATTTGTCCCGCGTCGGAAAAGCTAGCGTCATCTCAGCGATCGCTGGCACGCCCACACTCGCCGCAGCTTTGACGATGCGCTCGCGGGCGTTCATCACGAAGGGATGATCCACGCGATAGGCCACCGATGCTATCCGAAGCGATCCCCAATAGTCAAACGCGCCAAAAATGAGGGCGCTTAGCCGTTCGCTCGCGCCCGCGATCGCAAAGGCGGCCTCTTCTGCGATGACTGACTCGATCAACACCTGCACTTTAATGGTGCCATGAGTGATACCGCAGAGCTTCTCAATCGCTGAAATCGTATGATCAAATGACTGCAATTCAGCTGGTGAATTGATTTTTGGCAGAGTCACTCCTTCAACCCATTGGCCGATGCGACTTAATACATAAACGAGATCTTCGTGCCCCGGATCCAGCAGCGTCCCTCGGGGGCGAAAGTATCGCAAACGCGCACCCCAGTTGAGCTCGCTGAAGGCACGCACCACGTTGTTGCGACCCGTCGCGAGTGCGGCTTCATCGCCACGAGGAATCGAGTCTTCGAGATCAAGCATGACCAGATCTGCGGAGCTCTTGGTCACGGCAGATTCAACGTACTTCCACTGCGTCGCGGGGCACGTGAGGTGCGCGCGCTGGACGAAATGACGGCGATCTAGCAGAGATTTTTCAGGTCCGAGCGCTGAGCTGCGCGATCGGGCGGCGGCAGAGACTGCGGGTAGGTCGGTCAGGTAGAGTGCTTCAGATGTCATCGGTTGCGAGGACGTGAGGATGCGCGTGCAGGCGGGGTGAGCGCAAGGGGGCTCACTTGCGAGGGCACCTCCGTCGGGCCACAAGCGAATGAGCGCCAGAAGGTTGCTTACAATTGCTCAACGGAGCGCTCTAATCAAACTTTGGAGCTGTAAATCCGCTGGCAGGTCTGCCGAAAAAATAGCCCTGATACAAATCGCAGCCCAGATCAATGAGGACATCCCGCTCTTCGCGCGTCTCAATGCCTTCGCAGATCGTCTCGGCTCCGATGTCGACGGCGAGCCGCAAGAGTGAGCGAACGACCAATTGTCTGGTTTTTGACAGGTGAATATCGCGAACAAGCGACATGTCAATCTTCACGATCTCAGGCTCAATCAACCCGACGAGCGTGAGTCCTGAATATCCAGCACCTAAATCGTCAAGCGCAATGCGATATCCCATCGAACGCAGCCGAGCGATGCGCGCGTGGGCGTCGGGGATCTCAAGAAGCGATGCCCGTTCAGTAATTTCGATGACGACGTGGGCGGGGTTTTTTGCGAGGGGGCCATCGGGATTGAACAACTCCTCGTCGAGAAGATCTCGAACGTGGATGTTGACCAATGATTTAACGCCGAGCGGCGCCGATCCAATGAGTGCGCCCGTCGCCGAACGAGCACACCGACTCAGTTCTTGCAACCGATCGAGGCTTTCGGCCTCATCAAATAGCGTTTGCGGATTTCGAAAACTTGGGTGCTCACAGCGACAGAGAGCTTCGTATCCAAACACCGACCGTGTGCTCCACTGGACGATGGGCTGAAAATGCATCCGCACCATAGTGAGCGCGAGATCCATCGCGGACTGTCGCGGATTGCGAGTCGGTCTTGCTCCAGAAACCGACGTGGGTTCGGCGATCGCGTCAAAACTCTGTCCGATGCCACTCAGCGCGTCGCGAATCAAAATCGCGAATGCTAAGTCATCCGTAGGACGGATGGTCGTACGGAAGCCAAGTTTTGAGGCCGCTTTTGGGACTGAGGGCGAGCCAACTTCCTCAAGAATCAACAGCGTGCTATTGGCAAACAACTCGCGCAAACTCGTGAGTTCACCGATCGAGAACCGCTCTCGGACGATTGCATGGTCCATGATGATCAGATGCCAAGTCAGCGGATCTGAGTGTCCTTGCAGTTGCTCAAGTGTCTCAAAGTGAACCACATACTCGCCTGTCAACGCGGCTGCATTGGGCCAACTGCTGGTCGGAGTCGTCGTCAATACTGCGACTCTATGCAACCCTGAAATTTTTGCCGACGATGATCGTTGAGTCATGAGAGTTCCCCGCAATATGAAAAGGTATTTGGTTTAATGGTTCTGGTGGATGGTCCAGTTTAAATTGACAGTGTCCCGAACTCGTGAAGTTGCTGGTTGAGTATACGGAATTCGATGGGATATACAATGCGGCGCTTTTCGATTTTTCAGGATCACTTTGGCCAATCATTTTTCAGTCATTTCTCCGACTCAGCAGCCTCCGCATCACACGATTCGAAGATTCGGCAATCATGAACTGAACGGCCGCCGACTGTGGCATGGCGCGATCATCGGGTGGATCAATCTTGCCGACTACGACTCATCGACCGGTCCTACGACACGATTTCGACCGGAGTTTTTCGCCTGATAGAGCGCATCGTCAGCGCGACGTAAGAGCGATTCAGCCGTGTCGCTTTCGGCCGCGACGGCGACCCCAATTGACGCAGTCACCGTCAGCTTCGCCCCAGTGGCGGTATCGAGACTCCGACCGGCAATGACCTGTCGCAGACGTTCGCAGACGAGAAGCGTGCCTTGTCTGGCGGTTTGGGGAAAAAGCAGCAAGAATTCTTCACCTCCCCAACGAGCAACAGTATCCGAGCGCCGAATCGATCGAGAGAGAATGGAGGCGACTGCTTTGAGGACAACATCGCCACCGTCATGCCCAAAGCGGTCGTTCACACTTTTAAAGTGGTCCACATCAACCATCGCGATGCAAAGCGGAGTCCCGTGCCTTGATGAAGCTGAGAGCGCTCGCTCAAGGTTGTCGACGCCACATCGCCGGTTGCTGATGCCTGTGAGCGCATCCGTCATGGCAAGCTTTGTGGTTTGTTCGATGAGCCTCACAAGCTGCAATCCGACAGGAATTTGCTGCTCTGCGATATCGACGACAACATGATCCTGCGCGGACAAATTCTCATGGGAGAGCTCAAGCACGAGCCGTCCAATTGCCTGCTCGGCAAATACCAACGGGCGCACGGCTCTAGTTCGTTCAGGGCCAGCCAGCACACACCTGTCGCTTTGAGTCGTCTCGAGTTCAGACCTGGTGTCAAGCTGTAATGCGCTGCGTGCCTCAAGCTCTGCTGACTGATCACCCGGACGGCAGAGCAAAAACGCTTTTGGTTCTCCCGTCACGCTCAGGGCGATCCACTGAACCGAAAGAACACTCGCAAGCAGCTCTGCCACACTTGCGAAGAGCGTTGCCGTTGAGTCAGAAGCCGTCGCGATGGCCATAAACTTATTCTTCAGCATCGCGTCAAAGAGCGAAGAGTCCAGCAGGTGACCCAGTCGCTGCGAGACGCTCAAATGTGCTGTATCTGGTGCAGAAGTTCGCCGAACGCGTTTCGGGATTGCTTTCAAACTCTCAATCATCGGTACGAGCGTCGCGATTGCCGTTTTGGCGACATAGCCGCTGGCGCCAGATTCCATCGCCCAAAATTGACCCTGCTTGGTGGTCGTTGCCGTGAGAATGACGACTGGAATGGTGGCAGTCCGCGGATCTTCGCGGAGCAACCGACACAGTTGAATGCCCGAGATTCCACCCATGGATTGATCACAGATGACTGCATCTGGCGGCTGCTGAAAAGCTGCCGAGGCTCCCGATTCGCCGTCGAAGAATGTCTCGACGACCCAGCCACGTTCAGACAAAAAAGCGGTCAATACCGCATGAATCGTCTTTGAATCGTCAATGACGAGTACCCGCCGTGCAGATTGATTCAAGGTATGGCCTCCACCTAACTCCCTCCATGCTATCGGAGTTTATGGTTGGCGCGGTGTACAATTTGCACTGGCCGCTTTGGCGAAGTTAATGAGGTATTTGGCGTTGGCCGCGACGCCAGGGTCCGACAAAGCTGTCGTGCTCGACACTCGCTATCTCGCTCTGATAGGGTTCGTCGCGTCGCTCTGGATGCGAAGAGTGACCGAAACCAACTCGATACGGAGATGAAAGCAATGACTGACAGTGGGACCGACAATGAGCTTGTCGATCAGTACTATGCGATTCGACGACTTCTCGCGCGAGGAGGCATGAGCGACATCTACGAAGCCGAACACACAATCACGAAACGTCGTGTTGTGATTAAGGTGCTCCCGACTGAGAAGAAGCATCACGAAGAGTTTCGGGCGCGGCTTCTGAGAGAAGCTCAGTTTTTGGAGATGGCACGCGGCGAAGGCGTCGTTGAAATTTTGGGCGCTGGTGAGTGCGCGAAGTTTGGCATCTACATCGTCATGGAACACCTGATTGGGCGTCCACTTGACGGGCTCATCGTTGCGCGCGGTTGCCTGCGCCCCGAAGAGGTCATGAGAATCTTTATCCCCCTCGCGACCACGCTCGCAAGATTGCACGAAATTAGCTTTGTGCACCGTGACATTAAGCCGGCAAACATTTTTGTCGCGCTCAACAGTGGGTCCGGAAAGTACGCGGTAAAATTGCTTGATTTTGGAGTCTCAAGTCTCTCGAAGAAGCAGCAAGAACCGACAAGAAAACTGACATTCGCCGGCGAGCTGCTTGGCACCGTTGAGTATATGGCGCCCGAGCAGGTGCACACGCGCCACGATCAGATTGACTCACGCTCTGACATATTTGCGTTTGGTGTATCACTATTTGAGACGTTGACTGGCGCACTTCCACTCGGAAACGACGCGATGGCGCGATTTAAGTCCGTGCATTTAGCCTCGGTAGCACCGGAGCTGATAACGCTCGTACATAATATTAATCCAGAGCTATCTAAACTAGTCGCAAAAATGCTGGCGTATCAACGAGAAGATCGGCCACAGACTCTCCGCGAGGTAATCGTTGCCCTTCAAGGTTCGGCCGCTCCCATCGCCATACCATCACTAGGTGGTCCAAAAGAGACCCCACCCCTGTCTCCCGTTCTAGCTCCGACGGGGGCAGAACAGCGACGCAACGCAAGAGCGGCGTACATAACCCCTGTTCGATTGATCCTCAACGGAGAGTCGCAAGATTGCCGGTCCGAAGATGTATCCGAAGGCGGGATATTGTTGATCACGAAGGCAAAGCGGCCAGCAGGCGAGATCGTGCAGATCAAGTTTTCGCTGCCGATCTCAGGGCAGATGGTGCAGTTGAACGCAGTTGTTCGGTGGCAAAAAGAGAACAACGGTCGGGTCGCGTTGGGACTTGAATGGATTGACCCGTCGTCAGAGTTGCAGAAAGAGTTGGCGGAGTACATCCGTTTTATGCGCACGCCGACGCATGGTGGCAGTTGAATTTTAGCGTCTTCATCAGGTTTTGCCGATGAACTACGGGTCACTGCATCTCTTCGCACTGAACGTAAACCGTTCGGCGATCATCGCGAAAGGTGCCCTCAAGGACGTGGGCACCTGCCGTTGTTGGTGTGTGAACGCTGATCGCGCCCGAAACGGGCGGTGGGCCTCGACCATCCATCCCGCCTCGACCCGATCGCTGAGCGGACTGCAAAGACCGAATCGTCCAGTCGCCGTTGGGCGCCAGCTCGGCCTCGACTCGACCATTCCAATCTGAATAATAACGCTCAGAGTACGAAGCCGTGGCGGATAGCCCTGCGCCAGCGCCGAATACGAGAAGTGAGTGGGGATTGGGAAGGCGAGTAGCTCGATTCAACACGCTGGTGCCGTTGGCGTTAAACGATGGCAGCGGCTGGGCGGGTTCGTTTACCGCAACCGCGCCATTAAACAGCGGAAAGAAGGCATGAGCGCTCGGAATGGAATCCAACGCGGAGCGCTGCAGTCGAATAATACCCAGCAAATTTTCACGTATAGCGAGCGCAGCGTCAAAGGGTTCCATGCCCGGACAGCTCATGTGGCGTCGGGCGAGCGTTGAGGCGCTGTCGTTGACGAGAACGAGAACCTCGCTGCACTGCTCGGAGTTTGCGCTCGTGTTGAAGAGCAAAGCGTGGACACCAGGACGAGTCTTGGTGGCTGCTAAAAAAGCGCCGTCGTCTTGATCCAAAACGGTGACGTTTTCATCGACAGCTAAACGCGTGGGCGCTGAGGTTCGTGACACGATCAGATGGTCGCAGCGTCTCGGTGGGTCGGAGATCACGCAGCGGTCGACGAGGACCCAATCGCGGGTTCCGTACCGCACGGTCCAGCCGGTGTCGGGCGGCATGGCATGGCGAGCCCCAGTGACCGGCAGCGGTGCCAGTCCCGGGACCATTGTACTGGGTGCCGAGTCACCGAAGGTCCACGAGCCAGAGAGCGCAATGTGGTGGTCCGCGGTCTCGGTCGCGTGAAGCGCTAACTCAATGTCGGCGCCGCGAAGTCGGTGGCCACCCGCTGAAGGGATCGAGCGCACTAATGTGCAGACAAAACGTCTGGTTTCGACGCCAGAAATTCGGCCTTGATACGCGGATCGAAGCATCGATTGCCATCGCTGCATGTTGCTGACAACAAACGGCGTGGTCGACGCGAGGACGCGTTCGCCAAACGGAACGATGGGTCCGCTTCCTTCGACAAGAAATCCTCCCAATAGACATCGGTCCAGAGAGCACGGGAGATACTGACGCCGTGAATAGTTTGCATGAACCTCAATCGCACCTGGCGCCCCATCAATGGGAAGCTCCAAGTGTTGCCACTGTGCACCCCCATCCAGTGTCTGCCAAATCTCGCTGCCAGTCGCTCCGACAGCGTAGCCGTTGCTCGCCGTTTGCATCCCGAGCGCTTGAAATCCAGTGGGCAGCGGACTGGGCGATACCACCGCGCGCAGGTCTGGCCACCGGGCCATGAGAAAGCTTGGTTCTGCGGCTAGGGTCTGCGCTGTGCGCTCTGCCACCATCAGGCCGTAAGGAGTGCCATCGGCTGCGAACTGTCCACTCATGACCTCGCGCCTCGCTCCCTCGGGTCCCGGCTCGCTGGAGAGCAAATCAGATGCCCCAGACTCGATGTCTCGGATACGTAAAATCATCTGACTTCCCGACAGAAATTGTCCGATCGCTCGTGAGCCGTTCAGGGCGTCGCTGTGTGAAAATCGACTCGCGGCTCCAAGGGGGCTCCAGCGGGTCGAGTTTGAGAGCCACACACAGCTATTCGAGGCGTCGAAGCGACGTGACGAGATGGCGTAGTTGGGCTCAACGCAGGGCTCGTTTGACAACGCGTGTTGCCCATCATTTGAGAGCAAAATCTCTCTGAATCTCGGCGAGCTGAACAACCGCCTGCCCTCCTCTCGAGACCACAAAAAAGACTGCTCAGACGGCGGGCAGTTGATGAGATAACGTGATCCCCAAGCGCGAACCGCACAGTCGCGATTGGGTAGGACGTCCCGGTCGACGCTCTGAATGGCCCCTGAGTTGGGATCCACCTGCACGATGTCTCGATCAAAAACAAACCAGGGAGAATCGAGAGAGCCTTGCAAGTTGTCGATTAAACTCCACACTGATTGTGGCCACCGGAGCAGCGCTGCTTGCAGCAACGCCCAGCGGCGGGCGGCAGTGAGCTCTCTTGTGAATGGAGGCGCAGCCGGGATCGGCTCAAGCGTCCTGTTGTCCAGCAGCAATCTGTGCCCAGCCGAAGTGCTGACCTCCAAGCGATCGTGGCGGATCTCGATCATGTCTGCGGATTGCGGAGTCAGCGATACTTTTTGAGCGGAGCGACCCGCGTCGCTGGTGACCCACAAATCGCCCGCAAAATCGATGTATGCGCCCCGCTCGGGGCTGAGAAATGCGCCACTCAAGACCGCGACGTCAGGCCACTTGCGCACACCATGCTCAACGGTCGCAAGCCACCCCTGATGCCTTCGATCACGGTAGTAGATTGCGCCGCGCCCCACAGCCACTCGAAAGGCGTCTCCGTTGCTCTCTCCCGCACGCTCAATGGGTCCCAAAAACGACTCGCTTCTGACGACTAAACCGTCCATCGTGACAAAGACCCACTTGCCATTGCGCGCTTCGCTCGCGGCGATCAGACTCGTTGCGGTGCGATCGTTGCTCAGCCTTACAGCGTTGTTGACGTCAATCTCTGCTCGAATGCTTCCAAGTAATACTCGGAGCGGTACCTCTGGTGCGTGAATGGGGTTTACCACCACAATGTCCGTCAGATCGCTTAGGGCGATAATGCGGGTCCCTGTCGTTTGGCCGGCGGTCCGTGTGGCTGTGGACGGTGATCCGGTGACGCCAATGGTTCGGGGAGGCTGCCCGCGAACAGCGCCCGTTGTCTGGCTGCTTCGTGTTGAGTTGGTTGCGCAACTGGAGACACTGCAGAAAGCGATCGCAGCTAAAACGAAACCTCTGTGCAACACGCTGCTCGCGCGTTTTGGTCCAGGGGTGTGCAAACGGTACCTGCTGCCGCAATCCATGTGCTAATTGTATCGATATTGTGTCCCAAACGAGAGCGACTTCGTCCGTTGCTGTGACCGTCGTTCTTGTGGTCGGTGCCGTGGCTGCGGCTCAGGTGAGTCACCAAACTCGTCGTCCAGTACCCGCGTTGCGCACGGACGCTGGTGCCGTATTGTCGCAATACTGCGGTCGACTCACCCAACCGGACGCAGGAGGGCACTTCGTTGCTCCCATTGATTTTGCTCCCCCGGTGGCAGCCGTCGACGGCGACGATCTGCTCGCGCTGGTGAATCGATCGCCGCGATGGGTGTTGTCGCCGCAGTATTTTCCCAGGGATTTAGTGGACGCTAGGACCGCGCAGGCTGCATCGACTGCAAGCTGCCTACATGCAGATCGTCAGTGTCTTCGGCGCGAAGCTGCAGAGGCGTTTGGCACGATGACGCAACAGATGCGGAGCGCTGGACACCAACCGTTGCTGCACTCTGCGTTTAGGGGGTTTTCGGTGCAGTGTGATGTGTTCGCAAAATGGGCGTGGCGCCCCCCAAGCGCGATGGGATTTTGTCCCGCGACGAGCGCGAGCGCGATTCCTGGGCACTCGCAGCACCAGCTCGGGACCGCGATTGATCTGTTCACTCAGGCGTGGGCGCGTGGGGGAACTATTTTTCGCGAGGGTTTTGGTTGCTCTCCCGGTGGTCGTTGGCTGCAAACAAACAGCTGGAGACACGGATTTGTGCTCGCGTATCCATTGCATCCTGACTATCGCCGCGTGGGGTCGGACTGCTTGGCACGACCAGAGTTTCGCGGCGCTGTCGATCCGCGAACGGGATACAAATATGAGCCGTGGCATTTTCGATATGTGGGTCGAGCTGCCGCTGAGAGATTTCATCAAGCTTGGGTTGCGAGCGTCCCCAACAGCAGCACTGAGCTGACGCTTGAGCAGTGGCTTCGAGAGAGACTAGGCGCCGCCGATGTCGTTGAGCCTCCGGTCTGTGATGGTTGCTCGTGCCGTGACTGTGCGAGTTTTGCAGGCGCGACAAACCCCTGTGGCGAGCGAGCGATGCAGCTTGTCGCGGGTGGCAGTGTCCGTCCCTCAGATCGCCAACCGACGCTCTCTCGTGTGGCAGTGAGCCGCGAACAGGGGAGCCTCGGGGTGGTTGCGGTCCTGCAAATTGCCGATCAAACGCTGACCAACCCACCCATCGGGGTAAGCGACGGTGGTGTGTACTATGCCCCCGACGCGTCGGTGCAAGCACTGCAGTGGCGCCAAGGAGCACTCGAACGCCGCTTTGAGCGACTCGATGGGGCCTGGCGTGTTTGTGTGCAGCTGCGCGGGCAGACAAGCTGGCCGTGGTGTGCGGCCCTCGCTCGAAGTGACCGCGATACGACAAACAACGGCGTGAACTCTAGGATTCTCGCCGACAGCGGAGAGCTCTCCGTTGGCATGCGAATCGATGGCGTTGCTGCAGGCTCTAGGTTGCGCGTTGCGCTCGTTGCTGGGGGCCAGTCCGTGGCTGCTTCCGATGCTATCGAGGTTGTCGCGCCTGGATTGCCCTGATCGCGTCGTCCACCGAGGTCCCGAGGCACGGATTGCACTCGCTCCAGCCGCATCGCGCTGGCGGGCGAGGGAGGGTCTGCAATGTGTCGAGCGCTCGAGCGTCACCTGCGGTCGAGAGGGCCTCGACCGACACTCGAAGCTGATTGCAGTTGCGCGCTCGATAAAGGTCGATAAGCGGAATCGCAGCGCTATCAATCGAGGCTGGAAATTCTCTGGTCAAAAGGGCAATACTGCGCTCGCGTTCGCGTCGCGAACGGTCCCGAGCGATCCGCGCAAACACCCGGCGTGGTGCCACGGACTCAAGGGGCCCGTGCAGCAGGGCATCCGCGCGTTGTGTGTTGGGGCTTCGCGAGCGCATCTTGACGCTCAACACGCCGTCGACTAGGTCGTCATCCGTGGCAAGGTCTGGACGCGCGCCGAGAGCCTCGGCAAAACGCTCAAGCATGAGCGCCTCGCCACGGGCACCTTGTTGTGCGTAAAGCGTCCCGAGTGTGTAAATCAAGAGCGGGTTTGTATCGGTCAATCGATACTGCTCAAGCGCGTCGATCTTGCTCTGCACTGACTGAAGGCTGCGACGATCAAGCAGCACGTGCATCCGTGGATCTGCGCGAAAAGTGTCGAGATCTGCGCTGAGGTTGCCGGTCGATGGACGTGCCGTCACCACGGGCGTCACGATGGGTGTGGTCCCTGAGTTGTTTGCGGGTTGGACCAGATTGTGAACTCGATCCATCAGTGAATTGACGGCGTGGGATCGATTGGGAGGGACCTCGACGTGGGTCGGTGTGTCTGTCCCTTGCTCGGGCAGTGGATCAAGTGCGCGGTGGGCGATTTTGTGTCGGACTGGCCCGAGCAAAACGGCGAAGGCGAGCACCGCAGCGCCAACGCCGAGCACTCTCTTGCGCTGTGTGGGCTCGGCCGAGGCGGTCTTCCATGCCTCTTGCGTCGCACTCGCGAGCGTGTGAACGGTCACCCGCGAGATGTCCAAAATGGACTCACGATGCGCGGCAAATGCAGACGGAACACCGCTCACGGCTGAGGTGACCGCGGTCACTGACGAAGACTGAGAGGCATCCGGACTCTTGGCAACGGGGGGCTTGGCTTCAAGGGCCTCTTGAAAAGCGGCGACCATCTCGCTCGCTGAGTCAAAGCGGTTGTTGCGTTGTTTAGCGAGTGCCTTGGTAAAGAAATCGTCGAGTTTTATCGCATATTGTGGGTTGTTAGTGGTCGTCGAGATCTTTGGAATCTCTGCGCTCAGCTGCATTCCCAGCAAGCTCACGACGTCGTCGGCCATGTACGGACGCTGCCCCGCGAGGGATTCAAACAACAAAACCCCAAGTGCGTAAAGATCCACCCGATGATCGACGTCCGCGCCCAGCGCTTGCTCTGGCGCCATGTACTCCGGCGTGCCAAAAATCATCCCCGCTTGGGTCAGCGGTGCGCCTTTTTCACCCGCGCGGCTCGACGCCGAGTTGTCCTTTGCAATGCCAAAATCGATGACCTTTGCGAGATCGCTTTCACCCGGTCGCTGAACCAACACAACGTTGTCCGGTTTAAGATCGCGATGGACGATGCCTTTGCTGTGAGCCGCGCCTAGCGCTGCGCCCACATCTTTTGCGACGGCAAGGACCCGCTCAGGCGAGAGCGTTTTCTCCGTCTCAAGCAGGGCACCGAGCGTGATTCCATCAATGAAATCGAGCACGAAAAACGCGCTGCCGTCAGCGTCTTTGCCGAAGTCATGGACCGCCACCACGTTGGGGTGATCAATCTTCGCTGCTGCGACGGCCTCGCGCTCAAATCTTGTGACAATCTCCGCGGTTTGTGTGAACTCTGCGCGCAAAAACTTCACCGCAACGCGCTTGTGCAGGGTCATGTGCTCGCCGAGGTAGACCGCTCCCATTCCGCCTACGCCGAGCAACCGCTGCAGCTGATAGCGTCCCGCGACGATGGTCCCAATGCGTGGGTCGTCTGCTGGTGGTGTTGAGTCAGTCTCAGCGGGCTGACCCGCTTCAAAGCGCGCGGTCTTCGAACGTCCAAGATCAGAAGATCCTGTCGTCACATCATCAAGATTGCTCGAAGAAATATTTTCTGACACCAAACCGCTCGGACGCTAACACGTTTTGTTACCTATTGCACCGGCCGCCCACGATGTACGCGCAGTCGAATCGAGCTTTGCCCACGGAGGTTCACAGGTAGGCGAGGTGACCGACTAAAGCCCCGCAACGACCATCGCGAGCGCAAGCCCTGCGGGAACCGCTTGGACGAACAAGATCTTCTTGCTCGCGGTGGCAGCGCCGTACAGTCCTGCCACAACGATGCAGGCCAAAAAAAACACACGGACACCGTGGCTGTATGGGACAAAATAACTCCACACCAGACCTGCGGCGAGAAAGCCGTTGTAGAGCCCTTGGTTTTTCGCGAGACTTGCCGAAGCCTCTTGCTGCTCAACGGTCCGCCCAAACGATCTTGCGGTCTTCGGGGTGGTCCATAAGAACATCTCGAGAACCATAAAGTAGGAGTGAAGCAGGGCCACGACCGCGACCAGGATGTGAGCAACCATGTTTGATGGTTGGACTCTATCAGGCTTTTCAGCCAGTGATCGCAGAACAGGTTGCTCAGTCGAGCATTCTACCGACCTGGTCCGAGCGCGTTGCCGCCGCCGTTGATTTGCACCGGCGGTGGCTGATTAGACACCGGAATCTGTTGAATCGTCTGGACTGCGGGCTGCTGCTGCACGACAACGGTTGTTGGCTGTGCGGGTGGCTGTTGCTGAACCTGCGCGGGTGGAACAATCGTCGTGAACGACTGAATCGTCGTGGTCCCTTGTTGCTGCTGGGTCGCGGTCGTTCGAGAGCCCGGCGGCAATCTTTGACCCGGAGGCAAAAATGGCGACGTACCGGGAGGGAGCGCGGGCATGAAGGCGTTTGCGTTTGAGCCTGGGAGTCCTGGCAAGAGCGGAAGATTGGACTGTGGCTCAAGCGGCGCCGGAGCGCGCCCCTCTCCCGGTGGAGCCAGCGACAGGCTTCGCTCGACGCGCGGGGCCGACGGGTTCATCCGGTCATCGCGTTGGACGACGACTTCTGCTGAGATTTCAGTGAGATTGTTGTCGCGGTCGCGGGCCACTCGGCTGCCCACAATGCGCGTGATCACCCACGGAACAGGGATGCGAGAGCCCTCAGCGGCGCCTGTTTGAGTCTCGGGCTTTCCGATGCACTCGCCACGGCGGACGATGGTTCCATTGCCCGAGGTGTCAATCACCATCGCGTAAGGATTGCCAGCGCCGAGGATCACCGCCACAACTCTCAGCTCATCCAAATTGAATCGGTCGAGCTTACAAGTTGGCAGGTTTGTCACAGGCGGATCTCGAGGCACCCACTCTTGTGCGAACGACCGAAATGGATCTCTGGCCCGGTCCGTCTCAGTGAAGTCCTGATCCATCAGCGTGCGGCCAACGAATGCGGGAGCACTCGCATCGGCTTCGGCTCCGGCACCGCCATCACCGCCACCCGCTCCTGCGCGGTTTACACGAGGTGTCGCACCAGGAGTCCCACGAGTGGGTGCGACGGGCGCATCACTTCCACAGGCGACAAAGAGGCCAAATGTGAAGCACGTGCCCAAGGCGAGGGCGACGGTCTGTGGCGAGTTTTTAGGGTTCTTTGCGTTCATCGACGGCCTCCTGCGTTTTGGCGACCGGGTGTTCCGGCTCGGGCGGGTTCGTTGGCGGGAGCCTCAAGAGCATCTGCAGCGCGGCGCTGTTCGGCGGCGTTGAGGGCGCGAAAAGTTGTGGCCAGCATCCGTGCTTTTAAGACCACACGATCGTCGACTACGGTGGGATCGTTCAGCACGATGTTCTCCATGTTGATCACGCGCGGCAAATTCGCGATCGCTCGAAAGTACCGAGCGAGCTCAAGAAATGACCCTTGCACCTCAACCCGAACAGGCACCTTGACGTAGTACTGATCGACGACCTCGGGCTCGGGCTGAATCAGCTGAATCTGCAGCTGATTGTCCTGGGCGGTGAGATGGATTGACCGCAAAAAACCAGGGATATCGGGGTTGTTGGGCAGTACGCGCTGCTGCTCACGCGAGGTGTTGCGTGAGCGTTCGAGCTCGGCAACATCGTCGTTGTATGCGCGCAGGTCACGGTTGGCATTTCGTTGTTGGGTCTCAAGCTCTGTCTGCTGGCGACGCGCGTTGCCGATGGACTCTTGAACGGGCTGATAGCCCAAAAAGTAGTAGAGAACACAGACTGCGGCGACCGCACCGATTCCGAGGCCGACCATCACTGGCGGAGTGATTTGATCGACGAGCGACGGCTGAGCGACTTCTTTTTTGTTTTTTGGAGGAGCCATCGAGTTAGTACCTCACGTGTGTGGTGAGCTTGAACCGCTGCACTTGAAGGTGGGTGACCTCTTCGATAGCGCTCTCACTGCGTTCGAGTGTGACGTTGTCGAAGTACTGCGACAGCATGAGCCGTCGCATAAATTCAGCTACGTCGTCTGCCGTTCGGCCAAAGCCTTCGAGCACGACGTTGTGTTCGGCCTCGGTGAACTGCGAGAGCCAGATCGTCTTGGAGTCCCAGTTCGCGTTGAACATTCGAGACGGATCATCTCGTTGGATGCGCTCAAGCTCAGACTCGACGTTGGTTGGGCGACCGCCCGGGGACAGCAGCTGTGACACTTCAATGAGCATCGCTGTTGGCCCTGTGCGGTTGGCCTCCAAGCGCTGAATAGCTGTCTGGCGCGAGTGAATGTCGTCGAGTTCGCGTCGAACGCGCGGGTGATCGGCGACACGCAGTCGAACGGTCCGAACAGCGGCTTCGCGTTGGCTGTTTGCGGTGCGCGCCTTGGTAAGCTCGTCAGTCTGCGTCGAGTGAAACACGATAATCACCGCAGCGAGGACCACGAGTGTGCCAACGAGTGCGAAGGCAAAGATCCGAGTGTCACCGGCAGCGGCGCCAGATTTGCCGCTGCCACGAAGGGGACCACCAGGAACGAGGTTAATTCTTAACATCAGCGTTTCTCTCGATCTTTGCGCAAGGCCAAGCCCAGCGCCACGGTTGCCTGCGCCGCACGCGCTCGAAGCAGGTCAGTGTTGACCTCTTTCGAGTCTACGACGATTTCTTTGAAAGGGTTAAGCTGCTCGGTTTTGCAGTGGGCTCGGCGCTCGATGGCCTGGGCGAGCTCGGGGAGATTGCTTGTTCCGCCTGTGAGAAAGATCTGGCCGATCTCTTTGTCACCAGAGGTGGCGAGATAAAAGTCTAACGAGCGGAGCACTTCGCCCGCAAGCGCCTCGACCACCTTGCGGATAATTTTCGGAACCTCAGACGGCACAATCGCGCCTCGCGTGAGGCTCTCCGGTGCTGCGTTTTTATACACTTCTGCTTCTTCAAAGCTTACGCCTAGTTCGCGCTGAATCTCTTCTGTCAGCGTGGCCCCACCGCTCGCGATGTCACGCGTAAAAGCCGGGACGCCGTTGGCAATAATATTGATTCTTGTGAGCGTCGCTCCCACGTTGATGAGCGCAAACGTGCCCTCGGGCGGCAGTCCGTAGTTCGCTTCAAAAATATTCTGCACGGCGAACGCGTCCACATCGAGCACCATGGGCTTGAGCTTCGCTTCTTTTGCGATCGCCACCGTGTCTTCGAGGTCTTCACGCTTCGCGGCCACCAACAGGACATCCATCTGTCCCTGGTCGGGGCGACGCCGCAGCACTTCGTAGTCCAAGTGCACATCTTTGATATCGAAGGGGATCTGTTGCTCAGCTTCCCAAGTGATCTGCTCAGACAGCTCTTGCGTCGACATGAGCGGCAGGGTCAAGCGCTTGATGATCACCGCAAAGCTGGGCACAGACATGGCCACTTCGCGACGGCGAATCTTGAGATCGGTGAACATCTTTTGCAGAGCTTCAACGACCACGGGCTGATTCATTACGTGTCCGTCGACGATTGTCTGCGGAGGCAACGGAGTGTAGCCAAACTTCACCAGTGTCTTTTTGCCCCGTACGTCTTTGAGCATACAGAGTTTGATGGCACTAGAGCCTATGTCGATACCAACGAGATAATTGCCTTCGGACATTCGTTCCTCGGCTGAGGGGGATGACCTCGCACGGAAGTGGCAAGATCGCCACAGGGGAGAGGTACAGACCCCATTGAATCAAAGCTTTGTCATAGTCGCAAAAAAGTGGGGGAACTTTGGGTTATGGGAAACTCCTGCGAATCAATGTTCTGGTCTACTTCGCAAACGCTAGCACACTCTGTGCTCGCCCTGCCGTCTGTGCTGCAACCCTTGACCGACCACTCTTCTTGGGGCTAACCCTTGGAGCTTAATGACGTCTCGACCCCTGCAACGGTGTGCCTGGCTTCTGTCACTTTGCTGTGTCTTGAGCGTGAGTTCTGTTGGCCTCGCCCAGCACATTGAGGGACGCGAGTACATCGTTGCGCGAGGCGAAACGCTGGGTGAAATCGCTGAGAACCTCCACGTCTCTGTCCGCGATCTAGCGGAGGCAAACCACCTTCACGAGCCCTACCTGCTCCGACATGACCGCCGTTTACGCCTCCCTTCGAATGTGAGCGAGGACCTCATTCGGCAGTACGGCGGCAGCCCTGCGCCCCGCAATTCGTCAACCAGCCAAGGTACGACTGCAGCCAACGCGCGAGTACAGACCGGCTCGCGCACTCCCCCCACGAGCTCTGGGACCGGCGCCCGCAACCCACCGACGCACACGAGCCGATATCGCCCCCCGCTTCGCACGCGCTGGGGTATCCCCGCAGCACCTGGGTTTGTGCGGCTCATTCGCGAATCCACGGGGGTGCAACAGAGCGTTGCCCTTCGCCGTGTGGGACCGCGAGTTTTGGGAATCATGCGAAGCTTTTTGCGGTCAAACAATGGCAACACCCGCGCGATCAACCCTGAGCTCTTACGCAAACTCGCCCGCGTCAGTGATCACTTCGGTGGACGTCGCATTCATGTGATCTCGGGTTACCGGCCTTTTCGCAGAGGACAGTGGACGGCGCATTCGAATCACAACTTTGGACGCGCGATGGACTTTCGGGTTGAGGGTGTTCCCAATCGGTTGTTGAGGGATTTTTGTCGGACCATCCCGATGACCGGCTGCGGATACTATCCCCGAAGCGTGTTTGTGCACATGGATGTCCGCAGCGAGAGCGCCTACTGGGTGGACTGGTCGCGGCCGGGTCAGCGCCCCATTTATGGCCGCGAAGATCGTCCGCCGACACCCCACGCAGCAGGCACGCCCACGCCACCCACGGGGCACTCAGGCGGCGAAGACGAGGGCGTTGATGACGTCGCGCAGGACAGTCCACGCGTGCGTGCCGCCACCTCGGTCGAGGTCAACGACGACGACACACGAGCTCACAACGAAGAGCCTGTGCTTGGAGCTCCACCAAACAACACCACGCAACAAACCAACAACACCCAAAGCGCACCACAAGGGGCGTCACAGACGCCGACTCCGGGCACTCCAACGCCACCTGCGGAGACTCACTGATTAGAAGAGATCAGTCTCCCAATGGGCGAGAGATCGATCGGCTGTCGACGAGAGATCAATCGGCTGTCGTGGTGTGGCGTGGTGCGAGCTCAAATCGAAGCGTAATAAGTTAAGTATTTTTTTGATATTCACTGATAAAATGAAGCTATTTTATACGAAGATTGCTCCGGCTTGGTGCCTCATCATTACGGGGACTCTCTGTTTGTTGAGTGGGTGCGCGACGGTCATTGGCGCGACCGGGGGTGTCAACGTCCTGGCGACTCCGCGTGGGCATACCATGGTCGCGGCGGGAGCAAACCTGCACGCTGCGGTCGGTAAGCTGTCGTCTCCAAGCGCGACCACAGCGTGGATGATGGGGCCTGAGCTCAACTTGCGAGCGACCGACGACTATGGGCACTTTGGCTTCGGGTTCACCGGAAGTGTTCTCACGTCCCCCGCGGGCTGGGCAGGGTCTGCGCGCGTTGGGTTGGCGCCCCTCAGTGGATCTGTGCGCAACGCGACAGTTTCTCATTCCATAAACACGAGCCTCGAGCTTGGGTTTCTCGCGATCACGGGGCGGCCTGCTGCGGACCCAGGGGCGCGTGTCGACAACGCGCAGGGAGTGCTCTTTACGCTGCGAACGGACCTCGATTACCAGACTTCTCTCGCCAACGTGGACCTGTTTTTTTCGCTCAACATTGGATACGGCGCGTACTCATTTAGTCGCGGGCCGTGATGCCCAGGATGGTGCACATTGTGATTAACACGTCGCTGAGGTGTCGTAGTCGATGCAGGTCACGTTGCCGTGAAGCGTTTGTTAGTTCGCGCACAGTCCGCATGGCTACGTTGAAGGCGGATTGCATGTGGAGCCCCTCATTGATCTGGCGCACAAATTCATCAATCAGCGCGACACTTACCCGATCGGGTCCGTCGCTGCTCGCACTCAGCAGAATCCCACTCGAGTGAGCCTCAAGCACTTGCCTGGCTTTGTGCAGCGCGGCAGCGCTTCGAACAACCAGCTTCTCGGCGTCGTCCATCACCGAATATCTCAGCGCTTTTGTCCACTCGACAGAGCCCGCCGGCGCATCGCAATCACGGTGCACGTACATGCTGGGGTCCGTGCCCAAGAGCTGCAGTCCCAACCGCAGCGCGGCCGGTGAATAGGCATCGATCAACGCTTGCTCTGCGGTCTCGTACAACTCCGGCGCGACAAATTTGAATCCTCCTGCGATCCGTACTTTGATAAATCGCCATGGCAGTGCAGTCCCGACCCAGCAGTGCGTGCCATCGTGACCAAATACTGCATCGGCGATCATGCGGATTGTAGCGGCGCGCTCATACCCTCGTTGGATCGCACCCAAAACAATCACGAGCTCATTGTGCTGAGACAAGCTCGCCACGAGCGCAGGGATCCCTGCACTATTGTAAATCCACCATTCGTCCGGGCGGATACAGTAACCAAGTTGACTCCAGAGCCGTTCACGAAACACGAGTGGCCGCTGCCTACCTGGCCAGCGCTGGATCGCTGCATCAGCGAGCTCTGCGGTGAGCGAGATCGTGCTGCGCTCTTCTGTATTGATGCCTTCGCGCACGGCATCCCGCAACAACTCTAACGCGCGCGGTTTGTTGCGGTCCAATGTAAGATCGAAGCCTGGAATCTGCAGTCCCAGCGCAGCCAGACGCGGGTCTTTGAGAGTGAGATTTCCATCCGGAACAGGCCGATACCCCGGCCATCCGCAGCGAACCTGATCAAGCCCAGCGTGCGAGACCGTGACATCAAAGCCCAACATCGTGAGGTGCCTGCGCAGCAACTGAGCGTCACACAGCGTGCGTGCAAGGTCAGGCCACCATCCAGGCACCTCCAACAACGATACGATTCGCACTTTGCGCCGAGTGTCCATCGGCACAACGGTGTCCCTGTTTCGTAAGTCCGGGAGTCGGAGCTCGCGGGATGCGGTTTTGTAGCGAACCATCTCTCAGGACTTAGCACTCTCTTTGCCACGCGAGCTGCAGGGCAAATCGAATTTATCCGAACACTCACTCGCTTCGCAACGTGTCATGTTTGTGTGTGAGACAATGGATCTGTCCATGATTGACACCCCCGAGATTATCCAGCGCGCTGAGCAGCGCACAGCCGTCATCCACATTGTCGTCGCCCGCGAGCAAATTCGCAGTGTGATGGGACCAGGGCGGCAAGAGTTGATCGCGGTCTTGGCCGAGCAAAAGATCACTCCGATTGGGCCATTCTTTTCGCATCACCTCCGGCTTGATCCGATGGTGTTCGACTTTGAAATTGGTGTGCCGGTGGAGCAAGCGGTCACTTCGAGCGGGCGAGTGAAGCCTTCTCGGTTGCCGCCGTGCACTCTCGCGCGGACGATCTACCACGGACCCTACGAGGGGCTACATCAAGCCTGGGTTGCGTTTGATCAGTGGATTGTCGCGCAAGAGAAGATCCCGGGTCCCAGTCTTGTTGAGTGTTATCTATCTGGGCCTGAGTCTGGGCCAGACTCATCACATTGGCGCACAGAGCTTAGCCGAGCCATCTTTGGTTAACATGTGCCAATTCAGACGGTGATTTGCAGCACGGATCGTTCGTTGATACCCTTGGGGCTATGAATATAGTTTTTCGTATGTGTAGGGTCCTGCATGCGCTCATGTGGACGTCACTACTGTTCGCATGCGCGTCCCCGATTGTGGGTGATGCTCCGGATGTCGGTCGCGATGTCGCCGTCACAGATACCGGAGTCATTGTCGACACCGGTGTTGTCATCGATGTCCCATCCCCTCCGAGTTGTGACGGAGGCGAGCTGTGCAACGGCCGCTGCGCCAGCACTCAAACAGACCCCACCAACTGCGGAACATGCGGAAATCGCTGCCCCGATGGACAGACGTGCTCCATGGGACGCTGTGGGTTGGTGTGCCCTGAGAACTTCACCGTATGCGACGGGGTGTGCCGCGATTTGCGCACCGATAACGCGCACTGCGGGATGTGTGGCAATCAGTGCGCAGCCGGTCAGGCGTGCTCCATGGGACGCTGTGGGCTCACCTGCGCGATGGGACAGACGGTGTGCGCAAACGCGTGTGTGAATACGCAGAGCGACCGAGCCAACTGTGGAATGTGCGGCAACCAATGCGGCGATGGCTTGGTGTGCGAGACGGGGATGTGTGTTCCGTCGTGTCGGATGGGTCACACAAATTGCATGGGATCTTGCACTTCGACGGACACCGATCCAGCCAACTGCGGGATGTGCGGGACCGCCTGTGGTCCGTACGCCAACGCGGTGGCGAGCTGCGGTGCGGCGAGCTGCATTATGACGTGCAACCCCAACTTTGCCGACTGCAACGCCAACCGAATGGACGGCTGCGAGGCCAACACAGGCAACGATATTGCCAACTGCGGACGATGCGGAAACCGCTGTGATTTTGCTAACGGAGCGGGTGCCTGCATGAACGGGGCTTGCCGCTTGATGGGCTGCGCGATGGGGTTTGAAAACTGTGACGGGATTGACGCAAACGGTTGCGAGTGTCGCGTGCAGCGCGTCGGCGGAATGGGCGGATTGCCCCTTGGCGACGGGACGTTTAACAACTCGCGCGAGGATCCAATGCGCGGTGGCGTGATCCCCGACGGGATGGTCGTGGCGAACACGGACAACTATTTCTGGATCGTGAATACTGCAGAAAGTACCGTCTCAAAGTGGGACGCAGCGATGGATCCTCCGCGTGAGATCGCCAAGTATCGCGTGGGACTTGAGGCCGGAGAGTGCCGCGGGCAGTGCTGTCATGCCAACGGCTGCAACATGGCCTCTCGCGTGGCAATTGACGGAGCGGGAGATGTCTATGTGGCCAACCGTGGATTTGCATTTCAAGGCACTGTCACCAAGCTCGCGGGCTCACGGGCTAACTGTATCGATCGCAACATGAACGGTGTGATTGACACAAGCACGGGGCCAATGAACGTCCTGGCGTACTCTAACGCGATCGGGCAACCGGTGGACGAGTGTGTGATTTGGACCTCGCGCGTTGGACCGGTAGACGCGGTGCTTCGAGCGCTCACGGTCGACCGCGGCGATGTGCGCGCGCCGGCGGGTTATCCATGGGCTGGAAGCTATAATCGCTCTGAGTTTTATAAGCTCAATCCAACGACTGGCGAGACCATCGTGACGGTGGCGGTTCCAGTGCGACCCTATGGTGCGTTAGTCACCGGAGATGGCCGCCTGTGGATAGGGACGCTCGACTCTGGTGCGACAGCGTCGATTGATACAACTACACCGATGCCTGTGGTTTCAGCGGCGATTCCGTTTCCGCTGGCGATGCGAGGCGGGTGTGTGAACGGGTACGGGATCGCGGCAGATGCCGGCGGACGGCTGTGGTTTGCGGGCTGGGCCTGCCGCGACGCGCTCGGTTATGCGCCCGGAATGGGCGTCGGCGGCGCAGGTGGAACCTGGTCACGAGTCGACACAACGGCCCAGATCGACGGATATGCGGGTCGTGGAATCACCGCCGGTCCGGACGGATTTATCTACATGGCCGGCGAAGACCCTGCAGAGAATAACTCGCGAGTTGTTCGCTGGCGAGCGGCCGATCACATGCTTGGCGCGATCCCTGCCGCCAACGTAACGCGGGTGACCACCCCTGGGCTGCGTGGTCCAGCTGGACTAGGCTTTGACCGGCTCAATCGCTTGTACTTGGCACACTGGGGTGCGGGCGCACCGTTGGCTCGGTTTGATCCAATGACCATGATGAACACGACCTACGCGGGACCAAACCAAGTGTACTCGTATTCGGATTTCACAGGGTCCGTCCGGCGGTTGTCCATTCCTGAGGGCAGCTACTCGCAGATAAACGACACAACGTGTGCGAATCCTCGGCCCTCAACCCTGACGATCAACGCAGATGTCCCCATGGGGACGAGCATGACCGTCTCGGTGCGCACGGCCGCTACGGTTCTGGCGCTCGCGGGAGCCACTGAGGTTGCCATCGCAACACTGCCACCGAACGGAAGCCCCTACGACGTCGGCGTGGCCCTTCGTGGAGCCGGTGTTACTCCAGCGCAAATCATCAGGGTGACCGTGCGTATGCGTGCAGCGATGGACGGGAGCACTCCCGTCTTGCGTGGCTATAACCTCGCTTGGGCGTGTCCTTAACGCGTTAGCGGTGCTTGGGTTGGGTTAGCGGCCTGGCAGCGAGTACCGCCCGCCAGAAGTACGGGGATGTTTGTGTGCGTCTTAAGAGGCGGTGCCGTAGGCGCTGAGCGCTGCGCGAAGGCACTTGCGCGGATGTCTTGCTTCCGCGCGGGGTGTTCCTCGTTCAGATACAGCGCTAAAATCCCCCCTACCTCTTGTGGGCGGTACTAGTCGCGAGTGTCGGTAACAAGGGGGCGGTCGACCAACACATCCTGCGAACTGTCGATGGACTGCACGTCAATGGACTGCACATCGATCTCAGTGCGTCCACTGTCGCGAATCGGTTCGCCCGCGTCAATGCAGGGAATCGTGATTCTCGGACCGTTGCGATCACAGTTAAAATTGATGCACGCGATGATGGGACCACAGCTGTTTGGCGGATTGCAGTCCTCGCTTTGAAGGCACTCTCCCGAAGATGAGTCCGATGGAGGGTACGCTCCATCGGGGCAAGCGCGGGTCATCGTTGTGTTGGCGCAGAAGCCGAGGATACAGTCCGTCACCACACCACATGTTGCTCCGCTAGGATTGCACTCTGCGAGGCTGGCACAGCGACGCCCGCCGTCTCGGGCTGGCTGACTGCCGGGCGGACAACCCACAAGCGAGACCGCGAGAGTCAGGGTGCCTAATACGTACTGAATCGAACGGAGGTAAGTGCGGTGCACGACTTCTCGAACGATAGCACGAGTTGGAGTAGAGCCGACAGCCTCGCTAGTTGGCATCCGGTCGGGCGTCGAGAGCTCCGTCGATCGGTGCTGTAGAAGCGTCCGAGGTCGCTGCATCACCATCTGAGTCGAGGCAACGTGCGACGTAACCGTCTCGCAGCTGCAGCATTCCGTCAGGTGGAGTCGCACCATCCATGCGGTTAGAGTAGTCGTCGCACGAATCGAACGCTTCGCCTCCGTTAGTGACTCCGCTGTCCGCGGATGGCGTTGGCATCTGAGCGTCAAAGAGGGCGCCAGATCTAACATCGGGTGCGGATAGGTCAACGCCCGTTTCTGCCCCCCGTGCTCCAGGAGGAATAATCGGTGGCCGCCACAAGCACGCGCTCATCGCGAGACAACAAACGAGACTAAGGAGGCGTGTGGGACGGATCACGGTAGGCATAGGCAACTGCAGGGAGCATACCAACGTTCGCAGAATGTGGCAAAATGAGACCCAAGCGGCAAATTGTCAGCGAGAACAGCGATCCAAGCGGGATGAACGGCTCGGCACAGTTCGGCACAACCATGCTATCTGCGACGGCGCCGCGAGACAGCAGCGTGTGTGAAAGCTACTCGTCGAGAAGCCCAAAGTCTTTGAGTCGGCGGTAGAGCGTTCTGCGGGGCATGCCCAAAACGGTGGCTGCTTTGACTTTGTTCCAGTTCACTTGCTCAAGTGCGTCGACGATTTTTTGGCGCTCAGCGGCGCGCCGCAGAGCCGTTGGCGAGCCTGCTTTGCCAGCGATCAAGACGTCTTGCTCTTTGCTCTCGTCGAGGTTGAGATGCTCCGCTTCGATCGTTGGCCCGTCACCCAGGACAAATGCGCTCTCGAGAACGTGCCGCAGCTGGCGGATGTTTCCAGGCCAAGGCGCGCGGTGCAAGCGGGCGAGGGCTTCACGCGAGACCTTCTTGCGGGGGAGGCCCTGTTCTTCTGCAATTTTTGCGATAAAGTGACTCGCGAGTGCAGGAATTTCTTCTGCCCTCTCTCGCAGCGCAGGCACGCGCAGCGTCACAACTGATATGCGATAGTATAAATCTTCGCGAAACCTTCCGTCCGCGACGAGCTGTTTGAGCGACTTGTTGCTCGCCGCGACGATTCGCACATCGACATTCTCTTCGCGATCAGAGCCAATGGGTCGCACGCGCTTGTCCTGCAACACGCGCAATAGTTCGACCTGCATTTTAAGTGGCATATCACCGATCTCGTCCAGCATGAGCGTCCCCTTGTTCGCCGACGCGATCAGCCCTCGACGGTCTCGGTCTGCGCCGGTGAAAGAGCCCTTCAAGTGACCGAACAACTCGCTCTCCATCAGTGACTCAGGGATCGCCCCACAGTTGGTCACGACAAACGGTCCGCGGGCGCGAGCTCCCGAAAAATGCAGCGCACGCGCGATGAGCTCTTTGCCCGTCCCGCTCTCGCCCTCAATCACGACCGGAACATCGGTGTCCTTCACCCGCTCAACCACCGTGAGCAGCTTGCGCATCACCGCAGAGGTCGCGACGATTCCTTCTGGTGCAAACCGAGAACGAAGCGCTTCTTCTGCGCGTGCAAGGGAGTGTCGGGTGTCTTCAAGCTCAGCCGTTCGCTCGGCCAACAGCGCCTGCACCTCGGTTTTGGCCTGCTCAAGCTCGCTTGTTCGAAGCTCAAGCTGCGAGATCAACTGCGCGCGCTCAACCGCTACACCCGCCTGCTCAGCAAACGCACGAAGCAGGGTGACGTCCATCGCAGACCACGCCGCCTGCCGCCGACGATTCTCGATATACAACACACCCAACGTTCGCCCCCGCACCCGAATCGGAACAGCAGCCACCGCCCCCACTGCGCGGTCGTGCACGGACTGAAAATCCGAAAACCGTCGGTCGCTCTGCGCGTTATGCGAGGCCAAAACCTCGCCATCTATCAAAGCACTCTCAGCAATCGAGCGCGAGAACATCTCTGTCCCATCCGTCGCTGCACCCACCATCGCGCGCAACGTGAGCGCTCCGTTTGGCTCTGTGAGCAACACGACTGCTCTCTCTGCCAGTGTCAAATCCGCAGCCGATCGCGCGGTCAAGTCGAGCACTCCGTCCAACGTGCGCTCTTCGTTGACTCTTCGCGACAGCTCAATGAGCAGCACCAACCGCCGATCCTGCGCGCTGATGGTGACTCCGTGCGAGGTGAGTCCAGCGGAGAGCGAGGACAACGTCAATGGAGATTCTGTGTGTTTTTGAAGCTGAATTGATGGTGGTTGCTCCGGCGCCCGAAGCGCTACGCGAGACGGAACGCTCCAAAACGCGCTGCGCAGGTCTGGCGGCAAAATCGACGAGACCGACTCGAGCACTTCCACCGCGCGCTCTCGGTCCCGCTTCGCGTGAAGCTCTGCTCCGGTGCTCGCGTGAAGTGAAGCCCGGGTCGCGAGGGCGTTGGCGCGAAGCTCCCACTGCCCAGCCTTCTCGGCCCCATCAATGGCATCGGTGAGCATTCGATTGGCCGAGCGGTTGTCGTTCTTAGCGAGCGCGATCCGTCCACAGAGCCACTTCCATCGTGAGGTCATCACCAAATCGTTGCGCTCATCGACCGTCGATTTTGCCTGGTCCAAACGCTCTTGCGCGAGCTCGCGGTCTCCAGGGCTATCGCGATCAAGCAGCGTCTCGGCAGTGTCAAGCCATGCGTCCGCTAGCGCCTCATCGTCGTGGATCCCAACAAACTCTTCTTGCGCTTTTTCTGCGGTACTCAGCGCCAAGTCGTACCGCTGCAAGCGCGCCTGTGCGACGGCGATCCCTTGTAGAGCGTGCGCATACAGGGCACGAAGGCCTAACGAATGTGCGAGTGTTTTTGCACTCTCAAGTGATTGAAGTGCGCGCTCATACGAGCCCACTTTGAGCAGATGGTTTGCTAGATTGAGCTGCGCGCCCATCGACACCTGCGCCGAGCCTGCGCGACGGGCCAGTTTTTCGGCCGCCGTGAGGTGCTCCATCGAGCCGGTGAGGTCTCCCATTTGCTCAAGTACCCGACCGAGGTTTAACCGCGCTGAGGCCATCTGTGCGGTATTTGCTGCAATCCGGGCGCGCTCAAGGGCACGCTCGTACAGCGCACGAGCGCCTTCGTTGTCACCCACGCGGTCGCGACCAATCGCCAGATAGGCCAACGTGCTCGACTCTTCGAGGGGATTGTTTTGCTGCTCCCACAGCGACAAGGCAGACTCAAGCAACACCTGCGCGCGTTGGTTGTCGCCAATCCATCCTGCTGCTAACCCGCCGAGCGACGAGAGCTTTGCGCGGTTGGGCTCGCTCATTGGTTCGCTTAGCGCGCTCTGGCATCGCGCACTACAAGCAGCATATTCGCCCGCCAACATGTCAGCTCGCGCGAGGTGGTGTGCAAACTCCGCGCGCTCATCGGCGCTGCTCGCTTGCTCATACCCCAGCTCACCAATGGCTCGCGCTTCGGCGATCTTGCCCAGGTGGCCCATTGCATAGCAGAGAATCTGTCGCGCTTTTTGTGCCACCGAGGGATCATCGCTCTTAGACGCGATCTCTGCGGCCTCCGCTGCAGGAGCTAGCTCTCCCGCTGCCCGACTGAGCTCTGCCTCTTCAAGAACATCCGCTGCGCTCAGCAACTGCGGAACCCTCGCTCGCACCGCTCGCAACAGCTGCGCGGCCGCGTAGGGCATGTTGGCCTTGCGGAGCTCAACGGTCGCGATGCGTGTAGAAGCGACAGCTTCGGTAAGCAAATTTGCACGCAATTCTGCCTGTGCCAAGAGCGCATGTTGCGGCAAAGGGACCATCTGACGAAGCACGGTCACCGCGGCCCCAAAGAGCGCGTGCTTCTGTGCGTCATCGAGCGAATCTAAGACCGCCTGCGCCAACGTCGGGTTAGACGGCGACAGCGTTGAGTTGGCTTTGATCTCTAGCGCACCAAGGACGCGCGCGTTGGTGATGTGCTCGCTCTCGACACCCATTGTGAGCAGCTGTGCGGCGGTGGCGGTTCCACCAAGGGCATAGGCTTTTGCGACCGCGAGGCGCACGGACAGCGGCATGCTCTGCGCTCTTCTGCGCGCGAGCTCTTGGGCTTTTGGCAGGATCTCTGCGCGGGCGACATCGTCGGCGGTGACAGCCCCCGTGTCTGCGAGGGCACGAAGCATCTCGCTGACCGCGAGCGGCAATGAGCCTGTCCGCTCACGCACGGCGGTCACCACTCCCGGCTCTGTGGGTCCGAGAATTTGCGCACAAAGTGAGGCGACGGCGGTCTCATCAAGCGGCCCTAGCGTGACCGTAGCGGTCGCCGCGAGCTTCGAGGTCCGTGACAGATCAGCGGTCGCCGCCAGCAAGACAAAGGGCTCTTGCGTATCAAAGGTAAAAGCGATGGATCGCAACAGCTCATGCACTGACGGATCGGCGCGATCGATGTCATCGGCGATGATCAACACTGGCGCTTGTGTCAGCGCTTTTCGATACGCCGCAGCGATGGAATCCGCCGAACGATCGGCGAGCGTCTGCCCCGAGAGAACCTCTGCTCCGAGCGCGATGCGATTGGCTGGCCCTTCACCCGCGTCGCCTTGAATGTGCACTACTTGGACACCCCGAAGTTGTGCGCGCCAGGTCAGCTCGCGAAGCAGGGTGGTCTTGCCAGAGCCCTCTTCGCCCTCGACAAGCAGCACCGAATCGCCGCCTGATTTGCGCACTAAACGCCTCGCTATGTGCTCAAGCAGCTGCCCCAACTCTGCCTCGCGGCCCTCGGGTCGCAAGATCACTCGCGACTGCACCAAGCTCCCACTGTAGCTATGTGGCACGGCGCTCTGCAGCGCCGCGAGAAAGTCATCACACGTTCGAAACCGCTGGTCAGGATCGGGCGACGCTCCCTGACGTCCGATCGCCGCCAAGGCCATCAGCAAGGGATCTGCGCTCACCATCGGTGGCACGGGCCCATCATGCTGCTCGATCCCAACACACGCCAACAGCGATGCTGCTAGCGCGTAAAGGTCCGCGCGCGGATCGGGTGCGAGGGCTTCACCGGCGTAGAGCTTCTCGCGACGCTCGGGGGGCATAAACGCGATGGTCCCTCCGCGCACGTGGTCCGCTGCACCCAAGGCGCCATGCGCGAGACCGAAGTCGATCAACACCACCGGCCCCCGCGGCTTCGTATCCGCCGGAACCACCATGTTCGCCGGCTTCAGGTCCCCGTGCACCACGCCCAAACGATGCATCGCGCGGAGGGCTTCGGCGGCGGAAGAGAACATCTCTGCGAGGTGAGTCGCCGAGGGGTGCGTGTCTTTGAGGGCGCGGTCGAGGGGAGTTCCGTCAATGAATTCGCGGGTAAAAAATGGACCGCCTGGGTCCTCTGAGTCTGCCTCAGCGAGTCCAAAATCATACACTCGGGCCACGGCCGGGAGGTCCAGCTGCGCCAACACTTGAAACTCGTTGACCAGCCACTGAGCGACGCCTGCCTGCGCATGCGCGAGCAAGCGCTTGAGCACCATGGGGGCGTTGTCTGCGAGCCGATCACGCACAAGGTACACGCCGCCTCCGCCTCCGGCGCCAACGTGTCGGTCAATGATGTATCGGTCTGCGAGCTTCATAGCGTAAGTAAGTTGCGCCGGAGAATAGACTAGTTTGGTCATTCAAGTGTTGCAGATCTCCACTCACACTCGCTGAAGGACCAGTCCCCAGATTTTGTCGCCTTGCTAACGTCCATCTGTGCTCTTGTGCACACCCCTACACGTGACCCAAGATTTGCTACAGGATCGTTTGTTAAGTGCGCGCATAAAACTCATTTTTGCTTGGCTTTTTGCAGTGATATTTGGGGGATTGGTCGGCAGATTTTTGCTCGATTCGCTCAACGATGTCGATCCCGAGGTGCGGCTTGACCAGCCCATCAACACGGCAGAAACACCCCCTGCGAGGACATCCCGACGCGTGGTTTTTATCCTTCTTGACGGTGTCACCGTAGACGCATGGGACCGCATAGCGATGGGTGAGCAGCGCCCTTTTCCCATCGCATGGTCGGGCATCTTCGACACCGGAACCCCCTCCCTCTCTCGCCCCGGCTACCACGTTGTCCTCACGGGCGTGGATCAAGCCATCAGCGCTATTCGAACCAACGCGTACGTAGGACCCTCGCGCCAAGACACTTTTGTTGATCGCGCGCGTGCCTCGGGCGGGACTGTGGCCTGGGCGCTGGACTCGGTGCAGTGGTTTTATGAACTGGCGGGTCGACCCACCGACGCGCGACTGCGAGGAGCTGACGCCGACGACGTCGCAAAGGTGCTGAGACTGTACGAAAATGGAGCCAATTTGCTCATCGTTCACTGGACGCGGACGGACGGTGTCGGGCACGACCATGGATCCGCGAGCGAGCCTTATCACCGAGAGGTGCGCGCGAGCGTAGAGCGCGTCAGGCAGTTGTACGCCGGGCTGATGGCTCACACAACGGACGGCACACAACTTTCAATCTATGTTGGTTCGGACCACGGTCACTTGCCTGCGGGCGGTCACGGCGGTCCAGAGCCCTCCGTTAGGCGCGTGCGATGGTCACGCTTGGCAACCGAGCAGAGCGAGCTTGAGAGCACAATTTATTCTCGGTCACTTGAGTCAAGCGGAGCGATGGCCGCGACGGTGGCAAACGCGCTCGGTGTCCCGTGGCCCCAGCACACATTGCATCCCGCAGTGCTTGATCGCGAGCACGGTGCGGCCGACGTGACTGTTGAGAGAGCGGCTGCAGTGCGGCGGTCGGCGCAAATGTGGGCTCGCTGGGAGCGCGCTCGTGTGCAGCAAGAAAACGCACGCAACAAAAGGGCGTTAGCGTATGCTGTCCTGTGGGTGTTAGCAGCGATTTATGCGATAAAACTCGGGCGAGGGCGGCAGTGGTTTGGCGCTTGGGTAGTGCCTCTCGGGGCGCTTTTGGGCTACGCGGCGGTGGGGCCAGGGTGGTCTCTGAGCGCGATTCGTACGCACGTGAGTTTTCTCGTCCACGCGTTGGGCGTGATGGCAGCAGGAGCGATCGTAGCAGCTCCCATCGCGCAGCGGTTGAAGGCGCGGGGTGAGCACATAGCGATCGCGAGCGGGCTCACTTCGCTGTTGCCGGTGCTTTACTGCGCGGGCAGCGTGGGGCGAAGCTATCTTGGTGATGTGGGCATGGTGATCGCACCGGCGATGGGATTGGTTCCGTTGGGGTGCATGGTGGCGATGAGCGTGATGCAGGTGCTCTCGGTGCGGCGACGCAAGGGGACTTCGCTCGCGTCGTGAGAGCTTCCCCTCGCATGGATGTGTGCGTTTGCAGTTCGTGCCCCGTTTTGTGTCCAGCGACGCTGTTGGTTTTTTGAGCGTGGCGTTGGATGAGGTTCGACCGTCGCTGGCGGTCACGGTATATCCTAAACGTGTGCAATGATTGAGTCGTTTAGGATCCAAAACTTCAAGAGCATCGTTGACCAGACAATCGAACTGGGGCGTCTCAACGTGTTCATCGGCGAGAACGGCGGCGGAAAAACCAACGTATTGGAGGCCCTCGCGATCGGATCCGTCTCGGTCGATGCTCCACGACGTGAGGTAACCGCGGAGTTACTCGCGTCTGCAGGTATCCGGCTCGCTCGTCCGGGAATGATGCGGTCGGCCTTTGGGGGACTCAGTGCTGAGCCGATCTCATTTCTTTGGCAGATTGATGGCGCGCCAGTGAGCGCGGAACTCGACGTCGTTGATGATTTGGGTGCGCCAGTGTTCGGAGTATCAATGCTCGGAGTCAGCGAAAACGACGCTGCGGTGATACGAACAGAATTGAAAAAAATTGTAGACATCATTGCGATTAAGAATAGCGAGTCGATCCCAAGTGCCGCAATTGCGCCAATGG
>JANNCG010000693.1:0-5926 GCA_031386385.1 Myxococcales bacterium | reverse complement strand
TCAACGTGTTGATCGAAGAGCTGTCCCGCGCTGTGGCCGAGCGGCGCGGTGATCAAGCCGTCGATTTTCGCGAGCTCTCGACCTCAAGACTCATCGCGCACATTGTTGCAAAGCATCACGAGTACCTGCGAAAAGTCCTGCCGTTTGTCAGGCCGCTCGCGGCGAAGGTCAGCCGGGTCCACGGCGATCACAACCCAAAGCTTCGTGAGCTCGCGGCGGCGGTAGACGAGCTTTCCACAACCCTGTTGCCGCACCTTGAGCAAGAAGAAGAGCTATTGTTTCCACTCTTACTGGCGGTCTCGCCGGATCCGGTGGCGATCGAGCGCGAGCTTGGCTCAATGCTGGAGGATCATCTCGCTGTCGCAGCAATCCTGCAGCGAATCGTCACAGCGAGTGACACCTTCACTGCCCCCGTTTGGGCATGCAATAGCTACAACACGCTGTTGTCCGAGCTGAAGCAAATCGAGCACGACATCTTTGTTCATGTACACCTCGAAAATCACGTGCTCAGGCCGCGATTTGTTTACGCAGCGACGGGGTGTGACGCAGGCATTAAGTAGATGAAGTGCCAACCAAGAAGCCGCAACCAAAGAACCGGCTGCTGAACAACCGGTGAATTGCAAAGCACAAGCAACATGTTCCCACACTTGGTTTACTCAAATATCTCTGACCGGGACTCTACGCTCACACCTCAGTCCGACGGTGACCGCTGCTGTGGTGCAGACTCGGTCAACGCCGCGGTCGCGTCCAAACTCATGAGCGTAACGACCCTCGTCGAAGAGCTTGCTCGGGCGGTCGCCGATCCAATTCGGCGGGCGCCATTGGACTATCTCACCATCTCGACGCCACGGTTAGTGGCACACATTGTCTCCACCCATCACGAATACCTGCGCAGATCCTTCGCCTCGCTTCGAGCGCTTTCGGCAAAGGTTCGGCGCGGGCACGCGGACAAAAACACCAGGCTTCGAGACCTTGATCGCTCGGTGAATGAGCTTGCCGACGTCCTGCTTCCACATCTTGTGTGGGAAGAAGAGACATTTTTTCCGTTGCTCACCACCCAGGATCCAGACTTGACGGCCATTCGCGCGGCGGATTCAGGACAGCCAGATGCCGATCTGCAGGTCTCGAAGCTGCTCCAAGAAATACTCTACGCCACGGAGGACTTCACCCCGCCGAAGTGGGCGTGCCTCAACTATCAAACGCTCATGTCGCAGTTGATGCATCTCGAGGGAGATCTGTTTGTGCACGCCCACCTCGAGAATCAGGTCCTCAAGCGCCGGTTCTCGGGCGCCTAGAACAGCGCCGCTCTGGTTTTAGAGCGGATCTGCACGGATTTGTCTCCCCTGGGATCGACTGGCGTCGCGAGATGAACCAGGTTGAATCGCCTGGACGAGTATTGTATGATGAGCAACATTCAATGCGATATCCAGCTGGTTACAAAGAGGGGGTGCGTGCGTCAATCGTCGCGGCGGCCGCTTCTGCTCTGCGTCGTGACGGGATAGATGGCGTGAGTATCCCGGCTTTGATGAAACAAGTCGGGCTGACTCATGGAGGGTTCTATGCGCACTTTCGCAATCGCAACGAGCTTGTCGCTGCAGCGGTGTTGGCCGCAGCGAACGAGACCGTAGATCGGGTGCTGGCGTATGAGCCAACGATGGAGGCAGTGGTCGATGTGTACCTCTCTACAACACATGTTGATGGTCCGGGTGATGGGTGTGTTCTGGCGGCTCTGGGGACAGAAGCGCGCAGCCAGCCAGCCCCGATTCGTCGGGCATTTGCCAAGGCGGCCAGAGGATTTTTGACCCATCTCGATCGAAAATCCTGCCCCCGCCGGGACGTCCCGTACGACAGCGTCGCGGACGAGGCGAGTGACGAGACACTCGTGAAGGCCTCGCTCATGATCGGTGCAATTGTGCTCGCTCGGCTCGTTGATGATCCGAAGCTCAAAGACCGCATCGTCGCCGCCACACGAACTGTCGCGAAGAGTTAACCCGCCTGGGCTCTGTGCCGCACGAGGACAGTGTGTGGCTTTTGATTCAATTGAATGATGAGCGTCATTCAATCTCTCTCACTCCTCAAACACACCTCATTCATCTCGACTAACGGCTGGCAATTATGAAAGAAAACACAGAAAAAAACCATCGATCGAGCACTCATCAGCGCTTTGTCGCCCGATACGGCCCCTGGGCTCTGGTCACCGGAGCATCCGATGGGATCGGTCGGTCTTGTGCTCAACGGCTCGCCTCGTTTGGACTCAACGTCGTCTTAGTCGCCCGTCGAGGCAGTGTCCTTGAGGCGCTTGCCGAGGACCTTCAATCAGCCCATGCGATTGAGACCTTGGTCGTAGAGGCTGATTTGGCTTCGCCGAGCGGTGTCGAGTCGGTCATTTTAGCGACTGAAAAGCTTGACGTCGGCCTTCTGATCGCTGCCGCCGGCTTCGGAACCGCCGGAAACTTCTGCGACTCGGATCTGCACATCGAGCTCGAAATGCTCGCGGTAAACTGCTCGGCAGTCACGGCGCTGAGCCACCACTTCGCGTCTCAATTTGTGCGAAAAACGCGCGGAGGCCTCGTGCTATTCGGCTCGCTCGTTGGCTTTCAAGGAGTCGCGCGGGCAGCCCATTATGCGGCGACAAAGGCCTATATTCAGTCCCTTGCAGAGGGGCTTCGACTTGAGCTTGCGCCGCATAACGTAGATGTTTTGTCGTCGGCACCGGGCCCCGTACTCAGTGGCTTTGGGGCTCGCTCGAAGATGACCATGACCTCGGGCGTACACCCGGACACGGTCGCGCGCTCAACGCTCGGTGCGCTTGGAATGTGGGGCACCATTCGTCCCGGTTGGCTCTCGCGGCTGCTTGAGTTCTCGCTCTCGATGCTGCCGCGCTGGGGGCGGGTTCGTGTGATTAGCCTGGTGATGGCAGGCATGACACGCAAGCAATTGGCGCGTTAGCCGTTGGCCTGCGGAGGGACAATGGCTCGGTTGGTCTTCACTTGGCTAGGCTTTTAGCTGTCGAATCGCTGATGCCCAGTCTTCGACGTGGTGCGCACGGACGAGCTTGCCATCAACGACAGTGTGCACATCGAGCGTCATCACTGCGAAGCTCTTGCCGCCGTGGGGGACACCCATGAAGTCCCCAGCGGGGGTTCCACTTGCTTCGCTTCGGACGATCACGCGATCACCAGCGACCATCACCTCTTTGATGTCCCATTTGAGGTCGGGGATGCCTTTGCCGAAGCCCATCACCTGCGCGATAAATTCGTCGCGTCCCTTGCTCGTGCTCTCGCCTGCAATGGATCGCCAATCGGCGACAGCAACAGACTCGACCAAGGCACGTACGTCCTTTGTCGCTGGGAGATTGAGTGCATCATAAAAGGGGGCAACAACCGCGCGCGCTTGATCTTGATTCATCTTGAATATTCCTTGGTGAGTGAATGGGTCGAGAGGCAAGAATACGCGCGGATCGTGTGGAGAACAATTGCTTGAATTCAAACAGATTGTTCGGTAAATCAGAATAATGATCGACGCGAGTGATGGCCCATTTCTTCATGTGTTTTCTGCCGTTGCGCGCTGTGGATCGTTCTCTGCAGCGGCGCTTGAGCTCAAGCTGTCAAAGAGCGTTGTGAGCGAGCGGATTAAACACCTCGAAGAGCGTGCGGGGGTGCGGCTACTTGAGCGCACCACACGCCGGGTGCAGCTGACAGACTCTGGAGCGCAGGTCCTCGCGGCTGCGACGACGCTACAAGACGCCCTCGGCCAGCTGACCAGCACCCTAGATGCTGCGCGCTCCGAGCCGACGGGAGTGCTGAGGATCTCGACAACCAATGACCTTGGTCCTCTGCTCGTCGCACCGGTGGTTGCGCGATTCGTGCGTGCGTACGCGAAGGTCACCGTCGAGGTGTTTGCTGAAGACGTTCAGCGAGATTTTGCCGAGCAGCGAATCGACATCGCGGTGCGTTTGGGTGCGCCAAAATCCTCGTCACTGGTGTTGCAAAAGCTCGCAACGCTCAACGAGCCCATCGTGGCAGCTCCAAGCCTCGGCGCGATGTACCGCGCGGCGAATCGTCCGAGGGACCTGGCGAAAGCTCCTTGGGTGCGGCACGCGTTGATTAGCCCTCGAACGCTAAACTTTACCGGTCCAGCGGGGGCTGTGGACGAGGTGAGTCCGCAGTGGCGTGCTTCTGCCAACTCGGGGGCGACCATGTTGAGCTTACTGCTCAATGGTGCGGGGATTGGGGTTTTTCCTGAGCACGCGCTGCGTGAGCACCTACGCCAAGGGTTGCTCGTTGAGCTCTGTCCGGGCTGGATCTGGAAGACCGTTAGCCTTTACGCGGTCACCGCATCGAGGCCATCCCAGCGGCCCATACTCAAGGCGTTTGTGACGATGCTCAAAGAGCACATCGCGCTCGATAAAACTCGCTTTGGTCTGCCACTGCGCTGAACAACGACGGCTTTTAAAGGTCGCGAAACTGCCAGCTACACGTGCTCTGCACCAGCTCTACGAAGGTCCGTACTTTCGCTGACAACATACGGGTGCTGGGATAAAGCACGTGAATCGGCAGCGCTGCGGGCTCAAATTTTTCGAGCAAGACCGTCAGTCGCCCAGCGCGCACCGCTTCAGTGACCTGATAAGCCAGCACGATCGTGACGCCTCCACCCCGCTCGGCGTGACCGATCGCCGCGTCGGCGCTGTTTGTGACGTATCGCGGTCGAAGAGGCACTCGCCTCTCGGTTCCGTTGTGAAAAAACCGCCACTCCGGCAGCGGATGCAGCGCAGTAAAATGAATCACTGAGTGATCACTGAGCTGTTCGGGCTCGCGCAATCGCTTGTGACCGCTGAGGTACTTTGGCGAGGCAACAAGCACACGACGCGTCGCTCCTAGAACGCGCGCGATGTGACTTGAATCCTCAAGGACACCAATTCGAATCGCTGCGTCGATGCCCTCGTCGACAAGGTTGCTTCGGCGATCGGCCAAGATCAGCTCGCCGACCACAGCAGGGTACTCTTCAAGATACGCGCACATCAAGGGAGCGACGTGCAGCCTCCCGAACACGTTGGGTGCTGAGACGACAAACCGCCCGCGAGGTGTCGAGCGCTCGCTCTGCGCAGCCTCTTCTGCCTCAGCGACGTCCCCGAGAATTCTTCGCGCACGCTCTAGGTACCGCTGTCCCGCGTCGGTGAGCGTAACCGATCGCGTTGTTCGCTGCAGAAGCCGGGTCTCAAGGTGAGCCTCAAGCGCGCCGATCAGCCGAGTGACGCCGGATGGGGACAGCTTCAAGCGACGCGCCGCTGCTGCAAATCCTCTGAGTTCTGCAACGGAAACAAAGGCACTCATGGCTTCTAGACGATCCATGACATTATTGCAGCATTCGCAACAGTGTAGTGTCAAGTCTGCACATTGTTGATGAGAACGGGTGGGTGCATATTGATGATCGAGACGAGGCACAGGGCTCTCGTCAAGCTTCCAGCTCCCCCCTCAAGGATCTATCAACATGACATCACGAGTTCAAACCCCATCGTCCATCCAAACTTCGCCAACGGCATCGCAACCGCTACTTGAAGCGGTGAACAGGATGCTGGGAAGCGTTCCGAACCTGTTTCGTATCGTGGGCAACAGCCCTGCGGCGCTCGAAGGCTATCTTGCGCTCAGCGGCGCTCTCGGCAAGGGCGCTCTGGACGCTCGCACACGCAACCGGATTGCTATGGTCGTGGCGGAGAAAAACGCCTGTGAGTACTGCCTCTCAGCCCACACTTTTCTAGGCAAAAACGTCGCCAAGCTCGATGACGGTGAGCTGACGGCCAACCGCACCGCGGGGTCATCGGATCCCAAAGCGGCGGTCGCTCTGCGCTTCGCCGCGAAGGTCGTACAAGAGCGAGGCTACGTTGCGGCCAGTGACGTGCAGGCCGTCAGGGATGCTGGCTACACCG
>JANNCG010000674.1:0-7534 GCA_031386385.1 Myxococcales bacterium | reverse complement strand
CTGCCGTGATGGATGCGCAGATCGTCCGTGACGGCGAAGTCGCTGAGGTCATCGCTGCCGCGGTTCGGATAGATCGCTTGGCTCCACTGCTTGACGCGATGAAGAGCGCCGACCTTGAGGCCCGTGAAGTGTCCGTGATGCCCCTGGCTCTGGGTGAGCTGAGCAACGTGTTTGTCGAGCTGTCGTCGCCGGACTCAATTCTGCTCATTCACGCGTATGAGTCGCGGGCAGATGTGTGCATATTGCAGAACGGTAAGGTTCAGTTTGCTAGGACAATCACTGGTCAAACTCGTCCCGAGACACGCGAGCGCGCCATCCGTCAGTCCCTGGGGTCGTATCTCGCGATCGGTGGAAGCTCGATCGTCGCGGCGTACATTTTCGGCGAAGAAGGCTATTTGTTTGAAGAGCCTGTGCAAAAAGCAACCGGGCTCGACAGCACCGGGATCCGCAGCCTTCTTCCGCTCAGCAGCAACCTGACGCTGGGCCCCTCGGTCAATCCTGAAGAGCTACGATTTGTCCCCACTGCGTTGGCCCTCGCGGTTCGCGGCGTGTCCAAGTCTTCACGCATTGATCTTCGCAAGGGTCCCCTTGCGATCACGGGCAACGCTCAGATTCTCCGCGAGCGCGCGGGGCTCTTTTTGGGCGCGGCGGCTGCGATTTTGCTGACCTGGGCGGGTGCTACCGGCGCGCGATACTACGCGCTAGCGACCGAACGGGATCGGCTCACCACAGCGCTGGCTGTCGTCACGATGGATGTGTTTGAAGAGCGAATCACTGATCCCGCACGGGCGATCGCCAAGGCCAACGGGTCGGGCGAGACCATTCAAGATCCCCTTCCGCCCGCAGATGCTTTCGATGTGATGGGTGTACTGAGCGACAAGATTCCTGTCGGAACGCGGGACCATGACATCACACAGCTCGAAGTAACCGACGAGCACGTGCAAGTACAAGGGATCGCCTCGACGCTGCAAGACCGAGACTCGATTGTCGATGCACTTAAAACTTATGTGTGTTTTCCCACGGTCACTGCGGGACGCACGCAACGCAACCAAGGCGATGAGCGGCAGCAGTACGCGCTCGATATTGAGTTTCGCTGCCCTGGTCGCACTGCGGTGAACCGACGCAACTCGCGCAACGCGCCTGCTACGACCACGGGCACTGCACCCACCGCGCCCCGAGGAGGATCCAATGGCACTAACTGACGCGCTCAGAGGCAGCCTTAGCCGCCTGTCGCCAAAAGATCGTCGTGCGCTTGCGATTTTAGCGGCGCTTCTCACGGTTGCTTTTGTGCTGACCATCATCCTGTGGTCTCGCGCCGTGCTGGACGAAATTGACCAAGCGCGCGTGCAGACACTCGAAGCTCTTCGGGTCATTCGCACCCAACGAACTCGCATTCGTGCCCGCCAGCAACAACGCGCCCAGGTCCTGAACCGCTACGCCGAGCGTGTCCCTGCTCTTGGAGGCTTCGTCGAGCAGGCCGCGCGTGTGTCACACATCACCGTCGCAGAGACCAACGACAGGCCCGTGCAAGTGGTAGATGGTGGGCGATTTGAGCGGCGAAGTGTCTCTATTCGCATTCGCGATACGGACCTGCAGTCGCTTGTCGCTTTTATGGCGCAGATTGACGGATCAAGATTTCCGATCGCGATCACCACGCTCAACATGCGCAAACGCTTTCACGAATCAAACAAGTACGACGTCGACGAGATGGTCATCACGACGTTTGATCGCGTCCTTCGTGCAGGAGAGCGCGACCGCAACCGCTCAGACGCTGGTGTGCCCGCAAGCCCAGTTGCACCCCCAACACCAGCCGCAGCGACTGCTCCCTCTGTGGGTACTGCGGTGATGCCATCGACGGCGGCACCAACGTTTGTACCCAACAGCGCGGGGACGCCCACCGCGGTGGGGATCACCACAGGGACAACCGCGATGCCATCCGCACTTCCAAGCGCGATGCCGACAGTCGTCATGCCGACGGTCGCCATGCCCACCGCCATCCAGACGCCCACCGCGATGGGGACCACCACAGGCACCATGACTGGAGTGTACCCATGAAAGAACGCCTTCGAGAGCTCGCGCCAAAACTGCTGCGATACATCGGATATCCCCTGTTTTTCATCACGTGTTTTGTGCTCTTTGTGTACCTGACGTTTCCGTATGACCGGTTGAAAGAGTTTATCATTCACCAGGTCGAGGCGCCTCGCCCGACTGCGGCGGGGACGGTGGCTTCGTCCAACATCGCGCTTGAGATAGACAGCCTTGGGCCAACGTTTATTCCCGGTCTGCGTGCGCGAGGAGTGCGGCTCACGTGGTTGCCCACACGCACGGGTGAGCGAGCCATCACTGCACGCCTTGAGAGCGTGACGGTGCACGCGAGCTTGTTTTCGCTCATTTTTGGGCGACTCAACGCAGACCTTGAGATCGAGGGTATCGGTGGGACCATCACCACACACATTGAGGCCGTGATCAGCGGAAGCAAAGCAGGTCTCCGCGAACTGACTGTAAAAACACAGGGAATTCGCGCAGGCGACATCGGCCCACTCGTAGCCGCTGTGGGTCTGCCGATTCAAGGCAGAATGGACACAGACATATCGGTGAGCTCACCAGATGGGCAGCTCACACGGGCTACGGGACGAATTCAGTTGTCCATTCAAGGACTCAAAATTGGCGATAGCGTGGCGCAGTTTCAGATTCCAGGATTTGGCGGCGTGACGATCGCTCAGATCGACGCGGGGACGCTTGCGGGGACGGTCAACATCCGCGACGGCGTCATTCAGGTCGACAGACTCAACACACGCTCACGCGAGCTCACCTTGGCGCTCAGCGGCCGCGTAGAGCTTGCAAATAACCCCGCAGAAACCGGGATCAACCTGCTCACACGCTTTGAACTCACGGACCTCTACCGCAACAAAAATGAGCAAGCCGGGCGCATCATGATGGTCCTTGATATGGCTCCAGATCTACGCTCTGCAAAGCAAGCGGATGGCTCTTACGCCCTTCGTTGTCGGGGGACCACCGGCCGTGGAATCCGCTGCATCCCCGATGGTCCCGCCGCCGGTTCGGCGAGCCCTGGCGGCTTCGGCGAACCACGACGCGGGTTTTAGTCCACACGCGGGTTTTAGTCCACACGCGGATTTTAGTTCAGACGCGGATTTTAGCGACGCGAGTACACTTCAAGTAGTACCGTTAAAAGCTATGCAGGCTCGACCCAATATTCTCCTCGTGGTGTCCGATCAAGAGCGGTCGCGACAGTGGCTCCCGAAAGATGTGCATCTCCCAGCGCGCGAGCGGTTGATTCGCGAAGGGGTCGAAGGGACTCGGTACTACACGCACTCTTCGCCGTGCTCGCCGTCGCGTGCGACATTGTTTACCGGGCAGTACGTACCGCAGCATCAGGTGCGAGAAAACGTGATTTTTCCCAGCAACGCAGAGCTCGATCCAAACATTTTGACCCTGGGTCAGCGGCTCAAAAACGTAGGGTATCGTACAGCCTACTTAGGCAAGTGGCATCTGTCGCACGGCCCGCACCCCGATCTAGAGAAGTACGGTTTTGGCGACTGGACCGGCAACGATCAGCACTACATGGGCTGGGCCGGAACAGGCGTGCAGCACGACCCCGAGATCGCCGCCCATGCAGCCGAGTGGCTCGCGAAGCACGGCAACAACTCGGGGCCCGACAGCCCGCCTTGGTTCTTGGTGGTGGGGCTTGTGAATCCGCACGACGTGATGTGGTTTCCGTCCGATCAGCCGAAGTATCAACAAGAGAACGAAGAAGAGGTCGAGCGTTTCAAGTCCATGCTGCGGATGGCAAACTGGAAAGACTCGGACCCGATTCCGCCATTTACCGCTGAATATCCAAGGTATTTCGACAAGCTTCCAGCCAACTTCGAGGACGATCTGTTCACCAAGCCTGCGGTACAACGCGAGTGGATGGAAGAGCAGCAGCGCTCGTTTTGGGGCCGGATTGATCGCACGGACACCGACTCTTGGCTGCGCCAACTGGACTACTATGTCGCGCTGCACAAGCTCGCGGACCAATCGCTGCAGACCGTGCTGACTGCCCTCGATCGCACCGAGTGCGCTGACAAAACGGCGTTGTTTTTCACAAGCGACCACGGCGATATGTGTGGCTCGCATGGGCTGCGATCGAAGGGTCCGTTTGTGTATGAAGAGATCATGCGGGTTCCGCTGTATGCGCGGGTCCCGGGTGTCACGACTGCGGGAGCAAAGATGCAATCACTTGCAACCCACGCGGATCTGGCTAGGACCATCGCTTCCGTAGCGGGCGCTGACCAGGGCGCGATGTCCGGAGTTGATCTCACTGCGGCGCTCACTGACAACACGCAAGCGCGTGACTATGTGCTCTTCGCGCAAGACCAAGCTTGGTACGAGCGATGTATTCACGTGCGATACGCGATTCGCGGCGTGTTTGACGGACGCTTCAAGTATGCGCGATATTATGGCGTGGGCGGGAGCATCACGCAGTTCGGTCAAGCGTGGGAGTGGGGCAAACGCGTGGGTGAAAACGCCAGCTTCGAAGAGCATGACCATGAGCTCTATGACTTGCAAGAAGACCCTGGCGAGCTACACAATCTCGCGAATGATCGAGACCAACGCGCGCGGCTAAGATCGTGGTTTATCGAGCTACGAGCGCTTGAGCAAAAAGACTTTGAAAGACCCGTATGAACTTAACAACAACACGCTGGATCTCTTGCGGCACACTCGCGCTCATGGTGGGGTCACTTACCGTCGCGCTCAACGCACGTGCGCAGTCTCGTGACGGAGGCGTTGCAGCGGCGCCTGCAGTCGTTGCACGTGACGCTGGGGCCACCGCGGTCGCAGGGCCTGTCGTGCCCGCAGTCCCAGAGGTGTCGCCGTTTGAAGGGACCTGGCGCTACTCGGGCGGCGAACCGCAACGACAGGCCCTTGAGGCAGCGATTACGCGAACGGTCCAAGGAATGGGATTTTTTATCGAGGGGATCGCTGCGGGACGACTGCGCGATCGCGCGCCGATTTCACCCACGATCACGGTGCACGTCGCGAACGGTCAAATCGAGTACACCGCACACAATCGTCGATTGTACCGAACGCCTACTAACGGCACTCCCGTCCAGACGCAAAATCCCTGGGGAGACGCCATCACTCTGCGCACCACGCTCAACGGGAGCGTATTGACGCGAGCTGGTCAATTTGAGCAAGGCTCACGCCACGAGGTGATTCGCGTGCAAAACAACACGCTCACCGTGCACACCACCATCGCCTCTCCGCGACTGCCGCGGCCGATGGTGTATCAGTTGACGTATCAGCGGTAAGTGGTTGTTGACCAAGCGGGTTCAACTTGTGACATCGCCATCGACTTTGCCCAGCAAATCACTGGAAGAACTCTTCAACGCTGTCACAAACGTCAGCTGAACCGGCTCTAAGAACAACGGCACTCAGCCGCAAGTACCGGGGCTATCGGGCACAAGGCAACGCGCACCACAGGGGCAAATTTGTGGATTTGCACACCGGCCTCGAGGGCCACAGTCTGAGTCACGCCAACATCGCGTCACGCGTGGGTCTGGTGGAGGCGTAGTCACGCACACTCCAGTGGCCGAACCGCCCACACAACTGTTCACCGGCGCACAGTACCCTCGTGCACAGTCTGCATCCTGGTAGCAGCAGCCTTGAGCGCGATCCACTCGACAGTCCATCACAACGCCACAAGCACCATCACGCGCGACACCCACGCCCGAGTTTTGCGCGACACAGCTGTTGCTATAGGTCATGTTGTCGCAGCCACACACAGGCGCGAAGATATCAATACACGGAGAGGGTAAGTTGCAGCGACCCAGTCCACCACAAGCCGCGATGCCAGTGCACACCAACCCGCGATTGCAGTCGACGTTGCTGCGACACTGCCCAGGATTGACGATCGGGCAAGCGCCCATGGACGCAACCCCTACACCCACGTTGAACGCTTCGCACGAAGACGCATAGTTCATGTTGTCGCAGCCACAGACAGCGGCGTCTGGAGAAGGCCGACCACACAACGCCACACCTTCGCAAACGCCCGTCCCACCACAGCGGTTGATGTTGCGACACACTTGGCCGCGCAAACACTGAGCGTTGGATGAGCACGAACCAGGAGCGGCGTCGATCACGACACCAGAATCAGGCACAAGGCACCGCCCATCCGTTGCGCCAACGCCGGCTCGACTAGCCTCGCAACGATTGGAATAATCCCGGCCATCACAGCCACACACGGGAGCCAAAACACCCGGACATGCACCGACTTGTTCGCAGCGACCGAGGCCACCGCAGGCGAGGATTCCGACGCAGGACAAGCGACCACAGTCCGCGTTGGATCGACACAGCCCCGCGATAACATCCGTGATCACTCCTGTGTCTCCGACCGTGGGGCGATCACTCGACGGCGCATCCATCCCATTCGAAACATCCATCCCACTCGGGACGTCGATCTCCACAACATCGGAGCCACCGTTGCCGTCGCGCGCGTTGGGCACATCCGGTCGTCGTCCGCTATCGACCCCCGCAAGGCCGTCGCCACATGCCGTGAGCGCGGTAAGAGACAGTGCCGCTGCCGAACAGGCTAAATACTGAAAAGAGATACGCATAGTTTGAAGTGCCTCCGAGAAGCCTGCATTTTGTGGGATTGTGACCACCCCGTCAATCTCTGTCTACTCAGCGCTCACCGCATAACTCTTGGAGTCCTCACCATTGCCTCTCGCTTTTCGCGCCCATCGCACCTCACTGACCAACGCACTCAAGCTCTCTGACACCCTGGCGCAGCTCGCCTCGAGCACTGGGCAAGTCGTCATCGGCTCGGTCTACATCGATGAGCCTCGCGCCTCGATCCTGCTAGGGAGATTGCAGCGCGCGCAAGAAGTCGTCGCGCTCGATCAGTGCCACGCAGCCGATGTTAGCGTGTATCGGCGCGGCTCAAGTGGGACGGCGGTGTATGTTTCGTCCGATGGTGCGGCGCTCTGGGTGTTGGCACTTCCAACGGCACAAGCCTTGTACCCGGACACACGCACAGAGACGACGATCAACCGAAATATCCGAGGATTTTTGCAGGGATTCTCAAAGAATTGCGCCCTCACCCACTACTTTGGTCGCGAGTGGATCTCAACCAAGCACCGACCCACGGCGGTCGCCGCACTCCAGCAGTCGTCGTCTGGTGGAGTACAGCTCGAGCTCTGGTGTGGGGCCAATACATCCATCGCGCTGCCCCACGCGCTGTGCGCTCCCCGCGAACAAAACACCAATCGCTGGCTGGGCAAGAACCCTGCGAGCTGGGCTGAGCTCGGATCCGCAGAAAAAACCCTCGCAACGCAGCTCGATTCGGTCAGCGAATTTGCGGTAGGTGCGCTCAATCTACCGCTGTCTTGGCGCGACGATCTACCGTCGTTGTTGGCCCTTGTCTCGGATATCGATCGTTTTGTGAGTTCAGAGTTGCTCACAAATGGAGTGCACTCGGCGGTCGAGTGCCCCATTGGTTGGATCGACGTTGTTCGCGATGGTTCAACGTTGG
>JANNCG010000668.1:0-3674 GCA_031386385.1 Myxococcales bacterium | reverse complement strand
ACGCTGCTGAAGATTGAAATTCAACTGACAACTGGCGCTGCAGTCATCTCTGCAGTGGGTCGCGTCGTTTGGCGACGTGAGCAGCCAGAGGGCGGACAAGCCGCCGGAATGGGGATCAAGTTTATCAAGCTTGAGCCCGAGTCCATTCCGATTGTCGAGCGGATCTGCGAGCGCAAAGCGCCCGGTGATGGACCGCACTTCGACGAACCGGCGGAGACATCTGGCCCGGTTGCCGGCGAAAATACCAGCGAGTTTTTCGGTCAGACAAACCCCCAGGCTGAGATGCCTGCGGAGCAAGATCGCACCATGATGCGACAGATGTCTGCATTTTTAGGCGAGGCCCTTCGCGGCGCCAAAGAAGAGGCACCCAAGCCAGCAGAGGCTCCCAAAAAACCAGTCCCCAAGAGCACAATGATTGGGATGCCTGCGGTGAGTCCAAATGCTGGAATTTCACTTCCCAAACCCGCGACTCCTGCGGCCGCAAAGCCCGCTGAAGTCGCGAAGCCCGCTGAAGTCGCGAAGCCCGCTGAAGTCGCGAAGCCTGCTGAAGTCGCGAAGCCTGCTGAAGTCGCGAAGCCTGCTGAAGTCGCGAAGCCTGCTGCGCCGACTGCTGCCGTCGCAGCCGCAGCGACTCCAGTAACACCTCCCTCAAGTGCGGGAACCGTCGGCCCAGCAAAGGGGATCAAGCCGCTTCCAAAAAGCACTCTTGTCGGAATGTCTCCGCTGTCAAAAGCTGAACTCGAGTCAGCGCTGACGGCTCCCGCCATGGCAGCAGCACCGACCACATCGGCAGCTATTGCACCGGTCGCAGCAGAGCCTGCAGCCAAGGTCGCAGAGGTGCCTGAAGTTGAAGCGTTTGTTGCAGCAAAGTCGGTCTCAATTCATCCGCCATCCATGCCTCCGCTGCCCTCGAAGGCGTCGCCGTCTGTGGTGCCATTGGATCATGGGTTTGATGACGAAATCGATAACGCCACAGCGATCACCACCAAAGAGCAGCTGCTCAAGTCGCTTGAAGAAGTCTCGCGAGAGACAGACGACGCGTTTGAGGGAGAAGCGACCAACATCGCCGACAAGAGTGAGCTCGATAGCCTGCTTTTGAAGAGTGCCGAATCTGCTGAGAAACCAGCAGAAAAAGCCAAGGACAAACCAGCGGTCAAGGCAGAGAGCAAGCCCGAATCTGACGCAACGGAGCCCGTCAAAGCAGAGCCAGCGAAGAAAGAACCGGCGGCTGAAGCCAAGGCGAAAGACACTACGACTCCGCCGACGACTGCCAACGCCGTCGACGCTGCAGCCGCTGCCGCGAGCGCCGCGAAGAGCGAAGAGAAGCCAAAGAAGGACGAGCCCAAAGCCGAGGCCAAGACTGAGAAGGCTGAGCCGAAAAAAGAAGTCGCTAAAACAGAGCCAAAGAAGGTCACCGCGAAAGTCGAGCCTGAAAAGAGCTCGAACAACAACATGATCATCGGCGCGATCGCGCTGATCGGGCTGATCGGCGGCGGCTACTATCTCTATACGAACAGCAATAATTCTGCGGGAACATCAACCGTCGCGGACTCAGGCGTTGCCGTAGAGGCACCCCAACCGCACGTCGTTGTTGTTGAAGACACCTGGGTTGCCCCAGCAGTTGAGACGCCCACGCCCAACACCAATACAAACACTGCGACCAACGAGGCTACTGACGCGGCTGCGGCGGCGACCGTTGTTGAAGACACGTGGGTTGCTCCTGCGGTTGAGACGCAACCGCCACCCGATTTGCATCCAACAGTTGAGACCCACCCAGTGGTTCAACCCAACACAAACACAACAACAACAACAACCGTTGTTGCTGTTCCTACGGTGCGAGTGCGGCCACCAGTGGTTCGCTCAGATGCGGGGCGACCTCGTGTGCAGACCCCACACACGACGCCAACGCACACCGAGACGGTCCCCGAAAACCCGTTCTGAGCCGCCGCGGCAACAGCGTTGTTACGCAGAGTGCGAAGCGCGAAGTGTAACAAATCGGGTGTCCGCAGATGAGCGCTCATCAGACACCGGAAGCGCAAAAATAAACCGAGCGCCCTGCGTGTAGGCCTGATCGAGAATCACATCTCCATCATGGTCGAGCGCAATCTTGCGCACAATCGCAAGCCCCAAACCCGTACCCGTTGCCTTGGTCGTAAAATACGGCGCAAACACCCGCGCTGCGACGTCTGGCGGGATCCCTTCTCCATTGTCTTCAATAACGATTCGCACGCTGTTTTGCTCATTGTCCGAGCGTTGTGGCTCACCGTGCTCGAGCCGTAGAACAATCTTCGTCGCACCTGCGTCTGCGGCGTTTTGCAGGACGTTTTCAATCGCTCTTCGAAGCATGATCCGATCGATCCGCGCAAAAACTGGGGTCTCACCTGGCTCAACAACCAACGTAGGTATCACTCCCGAGGCGCTCAGTGGGCTGAGAGCGCTTGCGTGCAAAAGCGCCTTGGTCTCTTGAAGATCGCTTACAAACTCTCGCAAATCACAGCGCACCCGTTTCACGTCAGGCAAGCGCGCGAACTCACTAAACGCGGTCACCAATCGTTGCAGCGTGGCGATCTCTTCTTCGACAATCTCTTTGGCAGTCTTGAGTGTTCTTGCAAACTCGACGTCTGTGCCGTTGTACTTGCGAGCTACTTCTTGGACCGCGAGCTGAATCGGCGTGAGCGGATTTTTAATCTCATGCGCAAGTCGGCGAGCAAATTCTTGCCACGCGCCAATTCGCTCAAGCTCTTCGGTGCGCTCTCGCAGCAACGCAACCCGCGACATCATGACGTTGAAAGCCGAGAGAGCGTTGGCGATCTCATCTCCGCCGCGAGGTCGCACGCGAACCGAAAATTCACCACGACCCGCGCGGCTCAAAGCCTGGGTAAGCAACCCTATGCGTTGTTCGGCTTCACGCACCAGCCACCACGTCACGATCATTGTGAGCAGCGAAAAAACAGCGATTGTGAGCCACGGTCCGCTCACTCTTGCCCCCAACACTCCAACTGGAACAACCGACAGCACCGCCACCGCGAGCGTCACTCGCGTTGAGAGCGCCATGTTCATCGAAGCAACCCGACAAGCGCGATCAGGATCGTCGAGGATGAAAAGACCAAAACCGTAATCAGGACAATCGACAACAACCGTCCGCGATTGTCCTCAGCAGACTTGGGCGCGATTCGCTCGCTGGCGCCAGCACTCGCTGGTGACTTTGGCTCAGCTTCAGCGCTTCGTTGCTCGACGCGCTCGGCGCTTGAGCCGACCGCGGGATCAGCTCTCGGCGCGGGCATCTGTTCAGCGACCGGCGCAGGACGAACGCTAGGAATTTTGCTCTTCGCAATAATCCGCTCAGCCTGCTCATCGCTCATTGTCGTTGCGCGGTTTGACGGGTCTAACGACACCACCTCTTTGTCAACGTTGGTCGAGCTGTGTCGAGTCGCGGGGCTCTGCTCCAGCTTGGGCGCACGAAAAATGATCTTCACGCTTGTGTCAGCGTTGCTGTGAAAATGCCCAGCGATCGTCGTTGGAGGCGCTACCTCTGGATGATTTTTTTCACCTCGGGCGAGAAGCGCACTGAGCGCGAGTTCTATCGTCCCAAGTTCATTGCGAACGTCAATCACCGCCGACGGCGCATCCTCGTCGAACATGGATTTTTGCGCGACGCTCCATTTGCCTTCGCT
>JANNCG010000632.1:0-4391 GCA_031386385.1 Myxococcales bacterium | reverse complement strand
TGATCGACGAGCTGTTCACGATCGACCGAGACGCCAAAAAACTCGGCGCCGCGTTGATCGAAAAGGCTACGAGCGAGGCAGAGCGAGTGCTGGCTCAGGCGGGCGCGGACGCCATGGTGCTGCACGCTCGCAAGACACGCTCGACGGTGGTGCTTGCGCAACTGAGTGAAAAAGCATTGGCGATCGGTTTGAGCCAACCCACACAGAACGCACTTTTCAAAGCCTGTGCGAAGATGAGTCATCAGTGGGATGGTTTGCAACGATTTGCCAACGACGTTCGCGTGCCGTTGCACAACAACGCGACAGAGCAGAGTCATCGCGGTGTGGTGATTGGCCGTCATAATCACCACGGATCGCGGTCGAAGCGAGGCACCGAAGTGAGCGCGATTCTCTACACCCTTGTGGAGAGCGCGAAGTTGGCCGGTGTCGATCCCGAAAGGTACCTACTGTTGTGTGTGCGACGACGGCTGCTGGACTTGCCTCCGCTGACACCGAGTGAGGTGACCGTCACGAGGTTGATGCAAGACTGTGAACTGACCGAAGAGCAGGCGCGGTCCGCCCTGTCGACCTAACCGCCACGCCCATCAAACACGCGGGGACAGCCACGCGCGATCTCGCATCGCCGCGATCGGCATCCTTTGGCGCAGCGCAATTCGGGAGCAGCGGCCGTTGCTTTCGCGTGGGTTTTCACTGCCGCGCGCGCACGTGCACCAATTTGCTCACCCTGTCAGGACGTCCACTGGCGAGGACGTACTTTTAACTGATACTAGATGTGCCGTCACGAGGGTATCGGTCAACACATCGCCCTGCAGAGCGCGAACGCCCAGGCACTCGCGCCGACGCTTCGTCGTCAGATGCGATGCAACCATGGGTCACTTCTCTTTGCTATGAAGTTTCCTTAACGGAAGTGTTGCATGATCACCGGGCGACGGATTCCTTCCGGGGTAGGACTTGATTCACTGGGGCACCGAAGGCCCATGCGGCGATGCTTGCCCTCACGGTTTACGCCCCTGCGCCCTCCACGAGGTTCAATTGCTTCCGCGCTCCTCAGCACTCTGGCATACTGTCCCGGTTCTCTGTTTGCTTACCGTTCGAAGGAATGATCCATGCCCGTGAAATCTGTCTTCGCGTTCGCCGTCGCGACGCTCGCGCTGAGCAGCGCCGTACTGCTTCAAACGCAAACCGCAGAAGCGCAAACTTGTCCTGTGGGACGCGCTTGCTTTTACGCTCCACCGTCCATGCCTCCACCAACCGGAACGTGGGAGGTCGGTTGGGATATGATCATCGCGTCGCCTCGCGGGACCATCAGCGGGACGTACACCATCGGCACAGGGATGCCCGTGATGTTCTCTGTTTCGCCCGGGATGCCACTGCGTGTTGACTTGGGAAATAACGGGGCATTTGCGTATGCACCAGCGATGCCGCAAAACACTTTTAACGCGACTGCGAGCACGTACAACCGCGCCGAGCAGCGCGGGATATTCGTCGACGCCAGCTCCGCCGAGTTGATCATTGATCACCGATTGGTCCGCGGTCCGTGGCAGTCAAGCGAGACGATCAAACCCGCCGCGAGCGGACTCGGTACGCGCTTTCGTCTCTCGGGCTACTCACTCAACCAAACAAACAACGCCGACACCGGCCACGACTACGTGAGCTTATACTCACCCGAAGGCGCAACAGTGACACTGACTGCGCCGCCCGGCGCGCCGATGCCATTTTGGGGCGATGGAGTTGCGGGCGCGACGCGCATGGTGGTGTTGGCTCGCGGCCAGACCATCGTTGTGCGCACGATCGAAGGCTGCACTGGCGTGATTAATGGCGCGCTGGTGACCTCCACAACACCGATCGCGGTTTCGTCCGGAGGCCGAGGTTGGTCGGGCGGTGCAGGCTCGTGCGCTGTCGCAGGAGGTTGTGGTGACGATGGTGCAGACAACGTGATCCCCACCACTGGAATCGGAACCCAATACATCGTTGATGACTACCCAAGCACCGGCGCCGAGGGCGAACGCGTGCACGTCATCGCGGACGTCGGCAACACGATCGTGCGGGTTAACAATGTGATGGTCGCGACGTTGGCCGCCGGGCAAACGCATACCTTCTCGCCCAACGGACTCACGTTCGTCGAGACATCGCTTCCTGCTTATGTGTTTGAAGAGTCTGGGCTGAGCAGCTGTGAGACGGACACGGCGCTTATTCCTCCCGTTGTTTTTGCGCCGATTGCCCGTTGGGTCACGGACTTCAACGTCAGCGGAGTTGGACAAGTGTCTGTGTTTTTGCCCACCGTTGGTGTTGCGGGTTTGCGTCTCGACGGTGCGGTGATCGCTGCACCGACGGTGACCGCCGTCCCTGGTCACCCCGAGTGGACGCGCGTACGTTTTGCCGTCGGTGGCGGAAATCACTCCGTCAGCGCGATGGCTGATTTTCAACTGGGCTTAGTCTCAGCCACCGGTGGCACAGGACTGTTTGCCTACTACACGCCATTTCGCATTCCGGGCTGTGGCGATGGAATTCTTGGCGCCACCGAGGGCTGCGATGACAACAACATCAACGACGGCGACGGATGCAGCTCGAGCTGCTTAATCGAGGTCGGCTCGATGGGTTGCACGGTGGTGCGGATGTGTGTTCCCGTAGGAGTGTGCGATGTGGGGACTTGTCGCGCACGATGCCTACGCGACGCTGACTGCAACGACAGCAATGAGTGCACCGTGGACGCATGCGGGCTGGGTGGTCTGTGCAGCAACGTGGCTCGCCCGCGCGGGACAATGTGCACTGGAGGCCTGTGCAGCGCGCCGCCCATGCCGGTGTGCGTCCCAATCGCAAACGATCCCGATGGCGACGGCGTCCCCAATGCCCAAGACGCAGACGACGACAACGACGGGATTCCGGACGCGGTTGAAGGCGACGGAGACCCGGATATGGACGGAATCCCCAATCGATTGGACTTGGACTCAGACGGCGATGGCGTCTTCGATATCATCGAGAGCGGCTCTCGTGTGCGTGACATGAACAACGACGGGCGGGTCGACAACCCCGTTGATGCAGACAACGATGGGCTGGCGTCGGTATTTGATACAAACGATATGGATCGCACCGTGATTTCGTCTGTGGTGATGCCACCAAACACGGACGCGATGCTCCCCGGTGGCGACATGCTCCCGGACTATCTCGACGTTGACGACGACGGAGACGGCGTCTCTACGCGAACTGAGTTGGGTGCAGGAGGGGCGCAAAATCCCCGAAATACTGATCTCAACCTCCCGGGCGGCGATATGGTTCCGGACTACTTAGACAACGACGACGACGGCGATGGAATCATCACGCGCACAGAGCTAGGCGCTGGCGGCGAGGGCAATCCACTCAACAGTGACGCGATGGTCCCGGCTGGTCAGGGGACAAGCGATGCGATCCCAGACTTCCTTGACAACGACGACGACGGCGACGGGATTCCGACCTCGGTTGAGCGCACGCTCGCGGGGATGACCCCTGATCCAGACATGGACGGCGCGCCTGCGTGGCTCGACCGTGATGCGGATGGTGACAGCGTGTTCGACGTCGTCGAAGCGGGCGCAAACCCACTGGTCCCTGCGAATAGCGACATGGATTCAAACAGGGATTTTCTTGATTTGGACAGCGACAATGACTGCGTCCCCGACCGCGACCCACGCGAGGCCGGTGCCGCACGAACAAACCCTGCGGTGCCCGCGATGATGGTCAACGACAACTGCGCGGCGCCAAATCCCGTATGCAATCGAAGCACCGGGCTGTGCAGCCCCGATGTGGACTCGGACATGGACGGGATTCCGGACATGATCGAGCGACGATTGGGGACCGACCCAACTAATCCGGATTCGGATATGGATGGGATTCCAGATGGTGCAGAGGTGGGCGCAGGACCCGGATTCATGACGCGTGACACCGACATGGACGGCATGATCGACGCGCTTGATCCCGACGACGACGGTGACGGCGTACCCACGCGCGATGAGCTCGGACCCGGTGGCTACATGATGCCCCGCAACAGCGACGCGATGGTCCCTGGTGGCGAAGGGATGAGCGACATGCTCCCTGATTATCTAGACCCCGACGACGACGGCGACGGGATCCCTACACGCGTCGAGCGAATGCTCGAAAACAACATGCCCGTCGACATGGACATGATCCCCGCATACTTGGACCGAGACAGCGACGGAGACGGCGTCCCTGATTCAATTGAGCGCGGAATGGATGCGATGAATCCCGCCAACAGCGACGGGATGTCCGCCGGAGACCGACCGGATTTTCTCGATCTCGACAGCGACAACGATTGTCTCTCTGACGACAATGCACGCGAAGCAGGCGCAGCGCGAGTTAACCCCATGCTCCCCAGCATGGACCCCAATGCAAACTGCCTG
>JANNCG010000595.1:0-7722 GCA_031386385.1 Myxococcales bacterium | reverse complement strand
ATTAGGTTTTACTTATGTCTGAAGGACACTCAAACAAGGTCGTCATCACGGGTTTGGCGATCAACGCGACGATCGCGATAGGCAAGGGGATCGCCGCGGCGATCTCGGGCTCGGGCTCAATGCTCGCTGAGGCAATTCATACCAGCGCTGATTGTTTAAACCAAATACTGCTCTTGATCGGTCTGCGGCAAGCGAAGCAGGGCGCGAGCGAAAAGCATCCACTCGGTACTGGAAGAGCCAGCTATTTTTGGTCATTTATCGTGGCGCTCATGCTGTTTTTTGGCGGTGGAGTGTTCTCAATCGGTGAGGGCTTTGAGAAGATTATCCACAAAGAGCCGGTCGAGAAGATTGCGTTGGGCATGGGTGTGTTGATCTTTTCAATCGTGATGGAGAGCATCGCGCTGCTTCAGTGCGTGCGAGAGATCGACAAAAAACGAGGTACTTCTTCACGAAAAGAGTTTTTGCACCTGACCAAAGATGCGGAGCTCGTGGTGTGCACCGCTGAGAACGCTGCAGCGGTTGTGGGGCTCGCGCTCGCGATGGTGTGCATCCTTCTGGCCAAGTATGTTGACCCTCGGTTTGACGGCGTGGGTGGCGTGCTCGTTGGCCTGGTCTTGGTGTGGGTCGCGATCTTTCTTGCGCGCAAGGTCAAGTCACTATTGTTGGGCGAGCGAGCAGACCCCGAGGTCGAGCATCACGTGCGCGAGGCCGCGAAGGATGACCCACGCATTGAGAGCGTGCTTCGCATCATCTCGGTGCAGCAAGGACCTGGTGAAGTGATGATTGCTACGAAGCTCAAGCTCAAAGACGACATGACCACGAAAGACGTAGTGGAGTGCATCAACTCGTTTGAAACACGAGTCCGTGCGCGTGAGCCTGAAGTGAAGTGGCAGTTTGTCGAGCCGGACGACGCCGCTTAGAACTCCTCTGAAGCGCCCCCACAACTCAACGCTTACTGACTGTCTGAGAGGCGACCGGGTTCGTGCATGCCTTGACCGCGGAGATCGCTGGTGATGAGGCGCACCAGTGCGTCGTTGAAGCGCTCGACGGCGACCCGGTCCGTGTCAGCCTCCATGTGAGGACCGCCTACGCCAGAGTCGTCGGTGAGGTAAACATACGGAGTGCTGGTGTACGCACCCATCGCTCGAAACAGATACTCGACGCGTCGATCGGATCCCGAAGCGGCGACGGGGAGCAGGCGGATTCCGCGTTGAGATGCGCGGGCCATGGCTTCGCGATAGGTGAACTGTGTGTCGCCGTAGTGCTGAGGCGGTGCGTCGGCCACGAGCACAAGCACTCGAACCGCGGCGCCATCACTCCACGCGAGGCGGTTCATCGCGGCGTCAAGACCGGCGTTCATGTCTTCGGGATAGTCACCACCACCCGAGGCAAAGACGTTTTGCATGGCGACGGCAAACCCAGCCACGTTGGAGGTGAATGGGATCTGCTGGACCACCATTTCGTCTGACCGATCACGGTAAAATGTCGCGGACAAACGCACGCGAACACCAGGAGACTCTTGCTCAACACGATGCACAATGTTGGCAATCTCACGGTTAACGTAGCGCAGCTCGTCACCCATTGAGCCGGTGACATCAATCAAGAACCCGAGGTCTAACACGGGTGCTGGGGCGACGATGTTCGCAGGCAATCGCACAACTACGGATTGCCCGTCGCCAAACGCCGGGACCTGAACCTCAGCGTTTACGCTCAGCGATTCAACCTGCACGTTGAGCTGAGCCGGGCCAGTGAGGCCAGGCATGCTGACGTTGGGAAAAAAATCGTACGAGCCGTCAGCATGCGTGAGCCCGTCGACAGAGCCTTGCTGCGAGCCAATGTGTATCCGCGCTGCGCTCACACCGTGACCGCTTGCGTCAACAACTCGCACGCGCAAGCGCCGAGACATATCGAGGTTGAGTTCGCCACGCTCCATCGCGTGACGTGAGAGATATTCGAGGTAATTTCCAAAGCGATCTGCATCGCCAACGGACGCTGCGGTCAGCAGTCCTGCGGACATTTGTTGCTCCTCGACGCTCACAACAGTGGGCGGAGTCACTGCCACGGTCGTTGTCACGGTGATCGTGCTGCCTGGTGGATTCGTGGGTGGCATCACGGGCATCATGGGCATGGGTTGCGCGCCAATTGCCACTGCTCGCGGTCCACCAGTCGGGACAACCATTTGCATCGGGCTCGCAGCAGGTCGACTGGTCGGTGGTGCAGGCATCTCTGTGGCTGGAGCCATGTCGTCTGCGTGAACGGGTGCACCTCGAACGGCTTGGCGAGTTGCAGCGATTTCTGCACGACCCCCAACGGCTCCTGCGCTCATTCCAGAGCCATGTCCAACGCTCGATCCAACGCCCGCTCCCGCGTGCATCACGCTACTATTGCCTCTCGGCGTTGTTGGGCGGTTGTTGCTCACAGCGGGCGTCGCCACAGCTCGGTCCATCGCTACAGAGGCACCGCCCGTGTCTTCGCTGCCTCGCACTCGCATGGAGACTCGACGCTCACCCTCTGGTCGAACGAGCTCGCCAGAGATCGAGTCAGACTCAAAGCTCACCCCAGTGCTTGCTGAGCTTGTGCTCCCTGAGGTGGGTGTCGTCGCAGCGACGGTGCCCCCAGTGACCCCTGCACGCCGGACGACAAATCCACCGCTTGGAGGCACGACGCCAGGCACCCGTGAGACATCCGGTGCGGTCACGCCGACCTGTGCCCGTCCCGTGCTCTCGCGGCCACGGACGGTTGTCAACGTGGGAGCGTCGTCTCGGCCCATGGTCACGGGTCGTGCGACGGGAGTGCTTGAGCCAGCGGCAGAGATGACCAGCGCATTGGTGTCGCTTCCACCGCTGGTTTGCTGCGCGGCGAGGTTCGTTCTATTTTGTGTGACTGCTTGCTGCCCGACATCCCGGGCGCTGCCACAGTGAGAGACCAATGCGAGAAGAGAGAGGGACGAAAGTCGAAAGGGCGTGTTCATGGGGTTCGGTTTTCTTCAGCGAGGGATGAGAGCAGCGGTACAACACAGAGAACTTCAGGTTCCTTGGTCGCTTTTGAGACGACTCAGGACCAAAGAAGTTCTCCGTTGGTTTTGTTAGAACCAACGAACGGCTTCACAGCAAACTTACACCCCACTCGAAAAAAAGCCCACCACCTGTCCAAACATCCAGGTATTTGCAGGGAAGAAATAAGTTTAGTAATTTTGCGGAGGCGGCAGGATTTGAACCTGCGGTACCCTTACGAGTACGACAGCTTAGCAAGCTGCTGCCTTAGACCACTCGGCCACGCCTCCAACTGAACGGAAGGGTCGGTTTGATAACCCCATCCGCCACGAAGCGCAAGAGCCTGTTTCACAATCGCTAACGGTTTGGAGCGCTTTCATGGCACCGTTGGGCAAAACGGCGGTGATTGCGACCCATGAACATTGAGATAGAGCGAAAGTTTTTGGTGGATCCGACCAAGGTTCCTGCTTCTGATCGGGTGAATGGACAGCGGCTCGCGCAGGGGTATTTGGCGACAAAACCTACCGTTCGTGTGCGGCTCGCCCATGACGGTCAAGCTTGGTTGACGATTAAGGGAGAGCCTGCTGCGGTCATTGAAGGCAAAGATGGCGATAGCATTCGGCCACCCAGCGGGCTGCCCTTGGGGCGTGAAGAGTTTGAGTACGCAATCCCAGCCGATGACGCCAAGCGATTATTAGCTCTGTGTTTGCACTCGCTCGATAAGATTCGCTATCGAATCAAAGTGGGCCAGCACGTCTGGGAGCTTGATGAATTTTTAGGTGCTCATCGCGGACTTTGGCTTGCTGAGGTTGAGCTTGAGAAGCCCGGCGAGCAAGTCGAACTTCCGCCTTGGATCACCGACGAGGTCACCGACGAGCTGCGGTACACCAACGGCGCCATGTCCCGTGCACGTCGCGCTCCGAGTGCGTCCATCGCGGCGATGGATCGTGCCATCGCGTTGACGGGTGATCGGCTGCTGGGCTTTGACCCCGCGGCCCGATTGGCGGCGTTTATCCCGTTGATGGAAGCGGCATGTTTGACCGCCGTTGCAGATGGCGAAGTGGACGATGAAGAGCGAACTGTGATTCGTCGTGTGTATTATCGACTCACGGGCGCGCCTGAGAATCGAGGCAAAGACTCAACCGCGACGACGCGATCGGGATCGTTCTCGTTGCTTGGCGCGTTCACCGAAGAGGCCATGCTTGTGAGCAGCGTTGAGCGGACCACAAGTGAGGGCGTGACACGACGAATCGATGAGCTCTCTGCTGCGCTCAAGAGACATCATGTTGTCTACGAAGGGCTAGTCCTCGCCACCGTCGTCGCCGAAATTTCAGGCACTATTGTCCCAAGCGAACGTACCGTCCTTGATCGACTCGCGCGCAGTTTGGACAACAAGACCGATACCGTGGATGAAATCATCGCAAAAGTTCGCCTCGCGCTCGGTCGTGATCGTTAATCTGTTATGAGATTGAAGAACAACCTCTCGTCCGCGATCGCCACTGCGATTGTCTGTTTGGCCTCAGAAGTGTCCGCACAAATGGCGCCAACAACACCTCCCGTACAAGCTCAACCAGGGACTGCACCAACGGATCCCACGGCTCCAACGGCAAACGCGGCACCGCCGCAGACGCCAGCAGATTTTACTCCAGGTCCCACCGATCCTGAGCCCACACCGGTTGCCCCAGCGGTACCTGTTGCGCCAGCGATCGATCCGCCAGCGAGCGCAACACCCGCCGTGCCCGCCGTCGCCCGACCCGCATCTTGGATGGACGGTTTTTCGTTTGGATCGTACGGACGTGTGGTGATTGCCACGGATTTGCGTGGTCACGTGGGACGTGAGTCCAACATCGTCGCGCACGGATCACGTGTGGATGATCAGACGTATACCGAGCTTGAGGTGCACCGCGATGACAATTTTGACGGCGTCCGCACGCGCGTTGTTGCCACCCTCGCCATTCGCGGTCCGCTGTTTCATCAGAGCGGTACCTGGGATGCACAGCTCGCAGTGCGAAATTTGTACATTGAAGCGCGTGATGTTCTCGCGCGCGGGCTCGCGCTTTGGGTGGGCTCACGGATGTACCGCGGTGATGACATTTATCTGCTCAATTGGTGGCCACTCGACAACCTCAACGCCGTCGGCGGAGGTGGTCGCTACGACATCGGTTCGTATGTGACTGTGGCGGCTCATGGTGGGACGAATCGACTCGATTCGAGCTATCAGTACCAAGCGATTCGAGTGATCCCCCGCGACGGAATTGGCGCAGTCAACATCGCCCTTTTGGATCGCCCTCGATTTTTGGGATCCCTCAAAACAACCTTCTGGCTCAACGGTCGCGACGCTCGACGCGGTGTGAAGTTTAGTGTGTATGGTGAAGGCCACACTTTGCCAGAAGGCGTGCGCCAACAGCCCGAAACAGGTGATCGAGAGATCATGCCGTCGGACGGTGGATATGTCCTGGGCGCGCAAGTGGGCGCGTACACTGGCGAGCGAAATACCTATGTGAATCTGTTTTTTCGCTACGCACAAGGCCTCGCTGCATACGGCGACTTAGCCGTACCGTACACGTTGAGCGCGGCGCAAACATCGGGGCGCGCGAGGGATGTTGTCTTGGCGCTTGCGGCCAACTATGAGTACCAGTGGTTTGGTGTTTTGGCCGGCGCGTACCTTCGATATTTTCGCGACGCAGACCCTGCTATTTATGGTCGCAATGATCAATGGGAAGGCACCGTAGTTCTTCGTCCCACGGCATGGATTGGACAGCACGCAGGCGTGAGCGTTGAGGGCAGCTGGCAGCGGGTGAGCTATAACACACTCGATATGGTGTCGGGCTTGCCGAGGACGGGTTCTGCTTGGAGATTTGCAGTCATTCCGTTTGTGTCTCCGGCGGGGCGTGGCAATTTTACGCGGCCACACATTCGAGCTATTTATGCCGCTACGATACGCGATGACGGCGCGCTGCGTTTGTATGCGCCCGATGATCCCTTCGCGCGCAACTCGGTCGAGCACTACCTCGCGCTGAGCTGTGAGTGGTGGTTTAACTCTAGCTATCTGTGAGTGCAGAACAACACTGTGCCTATATGGCACAGTCGTCGCGAAGTGTGTGGGGTCGCGAAAATGGGGTTTGTATCGGTCGGATAGGACAACCTGCTTCGACGGGGCTTTGAGCTTTGTCCAAGTCGCAGTGATGCGCGCGAACCCCAGCAACGGAGCGATGCCATTGTCTCTCTCGATGAGCGGGACATTTTAGAGGTTTTGAAGGTCATGGTTCGCACGATTCGATCTGAGCGCTAGCCGCGCAGTGTGACGTGGATGCCACAGTGAGTCGTATTGGCACAGCCCTGCTGACTTGATCGGGGAGCAGAAATGGCGCGCACGAACTTGCGATACTGCAGCGTAAATAGCGAAAAAATGGCGATTCTTGCGATGAAGAGTTGACGTCGGCATGAATCTTGGGTTGCCTTACGGACCATGCGAAAAACAGTCGTAAGTATTCTCTCTCTTCTGGCGATTCCGTCGGTTGGCGCTGCGCAGGCAGCAGCACCACCTAACAACGGGGGCCTTGGAGGATCCGTGACGATCTCTGCACAGACACCTCCCGCGACCATTGCACCGGTCCAAGTGCCGTCCGTGGTATGTCCTCCTGCCGCAGAGACGATGTACACCGAGGGGATGAACCGGATGTCCGCGGGAGACGACGCCGGCGCGAATAATTTTTTTGGTCGCACACTTGAGCTGTGTCCCAATCATCCCTCTGCCCGCGACATGCAACGAGTGGCTCAGTCCCACATGAGCGCGCAGCCCAACGTGACAGGCACGCCACCGGTCGTCATCTCATCGGCAGGAACTCCTTCACCCACGATCATGAACACGGGGGCTGGGGCGCTTGATTGGAATCGCGCCACCATGCCCACTGAAAACGCACTCTACGGACCAGAGAACACCTACGGTGGAGCACGCGGGATGTTTGTCATTGGGACGACCATCCACTCGATGTACTTGGGTGGATTTTTGACGGCAACCTTTGCGCCAAACAGCGGTGGGGTCCCTGCTGCGGGTGTTCTCTTGGGTGGCGCGTTGGGCGTGACGGCGTCGCTTTTGGCGAGCCTTGATGGTGTGACGTCGGGTCAAGCTCACGCGATGTTTATGATTCCATTTCTAGGTGAGTACGCGGGTGGTGGTCTGCTCTTGTTAGCCTCAGGCTCATCGATCTCAGTACAGACTGCTTTTGGCCTGATGTCTTTGGGCACTGGTTTGGGGATTGGAGCTGGAGCTTTGGTTGCGTGGATGAAGCCAACGGGAGGTCGAGTGAATGTCGCCGCTTCAAGCTCGATTTGGGGGGCGACCGTAGCTGTCTCGCTCGGGGCCATTGTTCAGCCTTCGTCGCTACCGGCCTTCGGTGGGTTGCTGCTTGGTGGACTCGCAGTGGGCGGTGGAGTGGGTGCGCTGATCGCGGTGAATACACGCATTAGTGCGGATCGAATGTGGTGGATCAACTTGTCGCTCGGTGTGGGAGCGGGCGTTTTTGGCGGCGCTTCATCGCTTCTCGCAGGGACAGGCGCGATGTCAGGAACTTCAGCGTTGGTTGGTTTAGGCGTCGGAACGATCGCTGGCCTCGGGCTTGGAGGGTTGTTGGGTGTGCTCTTAACCCGCAATTACGATCGGTACTGGGAAGAGATTCACCCTGCACAAGAGCAGCTCAGAACACGTGGTCCGGCGTCCGCGTCTCGA
>JANNCG010000588.1:0-2696 GCA_031386385.1 Myxococcales bacterium | reverse complement strand
AGCTGCTTGCACTCGAGGTTGATCGCCTGCTCTTTCTCAAGCTCGTCCGACGATGCGTTGCGGTCGTACACAGCTTCAGTACGCGCGCCGGATGAGCAACCCCGCGCTAGCGAGGCGAGAACCGTTCGCGACTGGCGGCGTTCATCACGACTTCGTCGACGGTGTATCGAAGAGGCAACGCCCGGTTGCCGAGCCATAGCCGCGCTTGATCGTCGAAGAAGGGCGAGTTGTTCGCGCCACTTTGCCCCGCAGGCAGAACGTTTTGCCCCCGGACTCGACCCTCCTTGAGCTCGATCACCATGCGCATCACAGGCCCGTTGCGGTAGACCCAGTTTAGGCCCGTGTTCGGCGGGTTTGCCGCATCGACATTGTAGAAGTCACCGGGTCTCGGAAACCACTGCAATCCCACGCGTGGATCGGGCGCCATCAGACCGGCGGCGAGGGGCAATCGGCGCGTGGTGATGGTCTGCAAGTTGGTCAGCGGCTCAATCCCTGCGACTCCGCCCGCGTACGCAGTAATGATCGATTCGAGCGCGACCTGATGACGCAGGCCCCAGAGCCACTTGCTTTGGTCAGCCGTTCCGAAGCCACCCTCGCCGACGGTCGCAGAGACTTGCGTGAGACCGGCGACGGCTTGGGTGAGCGCGGCGAGAATTTGTTCGTTCGATCGCTCGACAGGCATCGTGCGTACATCGTCCCAGAACACGCTCTCTTGCGTGGTGGCGTCGTATGAGGCCAATCGTCCTGGATTTGCGCCGCGGTTCGCGAGAATGTCGACCATCGTCGCCCCGCGCAGAAACCGTGAGTCGGTGTCGAGCAGTCGATCAATGCCCTCGTCGCCAAGAACGACGGCTTGCAGTGATCGATAGAACGCGTTGAAAATCATCGTCGCGACGGCATCACGTTGTTGGTCCATCGAGGGCGTGTCGTAAAAGGTCTGCACTCCCGACTCAGCCACACCGCCACGCGTGATCCACTGTTGCATTCGCATGAGTGCTTCGTCCATAGGCGCCCGGTTGGCCATGTACAGAGCCGCTTGCGCTGTCTCGCTTGGGTTCGCGGCCGGAGCGCCACCAAGAATCGCACGCGACCGCTCAATCGCCGCAGTGATTGCTGGCACAAAGATCGGGCCGAGCTGAGACTTGTGATTCGCCTGCAAAGCAGCCATCGATTCGATCGTCGCGTCGCGTCGCATCACGTTGCCAGCGAGGGTGTCTCGAATGGTACGAGCGCGATAGCCAACGTCATAGGGTCCGCCCATGTAATATGTGTCATTCGCGTTATTGTTATCAAACGTTGTTCCGGCAAGATCGTTGTTGGCCGTGAGCGTGTAGCCTCGCTCAGGGTCGATCGACTGCGGCCACGCGTCGAATGGGATAGCGCACTGGTACGGATCCATGGCTCCTCGGGTGTCATCGACCCGGCCCATCGCGTCGAGGGGAATGGTGAATCCTCGATAGCGTGTGCCATCCAAGAGCATTCGCGGGTCTGCGCCAGGAGCCCAGCGTTGCGCCGCGCCCATCCCGGTGCGGGCGAGATACGTGCGGCACGGTGAGCCTGTGAAGCCAGAGTAGTAAACAGCACCACTGGCGTCCGCGCCGACAAAATTCTGCGCAAACGCGACAAATTTTCGCTGCGCGTTGCGAAGATCTCGCACGCTATTGGCCACTGAAAACTCACGCAATGCGCCAGGGACGTTGCTCACATCAAAGCCAACGTAGTCGAAGGCCACCGCGCTGATCACGCCGTCGTTGTCCGTGTCCCGCGGGATGATTCGTTGGCCCATCACGTCGACAATCGATCGCCCAGGTGGGGCCACTTGACCGGGCATCGCGACGTCGCCCTCAATGGACGCAAAGTATTTTCCATCGCGGGTGGTGTATCGCGACCACATCTCGGTGCGACCTCGCGACATTAGCAATGGGACGTCCGCTATCACGTACGACTCGTTCACACTGTTGAGTGGAATGCAGTCGTTGCGCATGCTCATTGGGTTGTAGACCTCGGCGCAGGAGGGGCGGCCCATCGCGTCGAGCTGGATCCGCTCGGCGTACCAGTCGGTGAGGTCGCCGTAGAGATAGGTAAAGCTGTAGGCTACCCGACCGTTGGTGCCTAGGCCCATGAAGGGAATTCCTGGAAAAAATAAGCCAATTTGCGACTGTCCGCCGGGTGCACCGTTGCCAAAAACCGTCGTGTCTTGATGTAGTTGATACAACAACGTGGGGACACTCAAGGGCAGGTGTCCATCGCCGGCAACGAGTGAAGAGCCGTCTGCGGTCCCTCGACCCGAAACGGCCCATGCGTTGGAGCCGTAGTCTGCGTCGCGTGAACCGCGCCGAAGATGCTCAAGCGGCTCAGTTGCAGCGATCGCACGTTCGATCACATCGTGAGCGACTCGAATGGGGTCGCGCGTTTGCGGTCCACGGCGCGATCGAGAGCGCCCTCGCACATTGCTTCGGGGTGCTGCTTGCGCCATCGAGCCAGCGCGCTGATCGGTGCCGAAGCCAAGCGCTGATGTCACATCGGTGAGGGGGTTTACACGATCGAAAATCTCGCTCCGCACCAGGTCCCGCCGCGCGGCGCGATTCGCCATCGGGACAGAGCTGTTCGCGGGAAGCGAGCCGTAGAGTGTTGCAAATGCTGCAGAAGCATTCACGCGTTCAAGATCGTCCGTTGAGAAGCTCGAGTTTGCCAGC